>JALRKC010000029.1 GCA_023254955.1 Candidatus Nanopelagicales bacterium
GCTGCCATGTTAGACAACCATATCTATTGGGGTAACGAACTTGGTATTGATGTAAGACGAATTACTTTTAAAAGAGTAATAGATATGAATGATCGGGCACTTCGTGAAATAGTTTCTTCTTTAGGTGGCCCAGGTAATGGATACCCGCGCGAGGCTGGTTTCGATATCACCGTAGCAAGCGAAGTCATGGCGATTTTGTGTTTAGCAATGGATCTTGAAGATTTAGAACGTCGCCTAGGAAACATTGTGGTGGGTTATACCAGCTAAGCAATTAAATGCTGCCGGTGCTATGACGGTTTTATTAAAAGATGCAATGATGCCAAACTTGGTTCAAACTCTAGAAAACAATCCTGCTTTTGTTCATGGTGGACCATTTGCCAACATTGCTCATGGATGTAACACAGTTCTAGCTACCGATACTGCGCTAAAACTTGGTGACTACGTTGTTACAGAAGCCGGATTCGGTGCAGATTTAGGTGCAGAAAAGTTTTTTGATATTAAATGCCGTAAAGCAGATTTAAAACCAGAAGCTGTAGTAATTGTGGCAACAATCAGAGCGCTGAAAATGCATGGAGGGGTTGCAAAAGAAGATTTAGGTAAAGAAAATGTGGCAGCAGTAAAGGCTGGATTAGAAAATCTTGGCCGCCATATTGAGAATGTTCAAAAATTTGGCGTTCCAGCCGTTGTTGCGGTAAACACCTTTATTTCTGATACTCAAGATGAATTTGAAGCAGTAAAAAGTTATTGTGAAAATTTGTCAGTGTCTGCAATCAAGTGCACGCACTGGTCTGATGGCGGGGCTGGAACTGAGGAATTAGCACACAAGGTTGTAGAAATCGCTGAATCCAATCAAGCTAACTTCAAACCTTTGTATTCAGATGACCTTCCTTTGTGGGACAAAGTAAAGACAATCGCCACTGAAATTTATGGCGCAGCAGACATTTCCGCTGACAAAGCGATTGTTGAACAATTCAAATCTTTTGAGACTGCTGGCTACGGAAAATTCCCAATCTGCATGGCTAAAACTCAATACAGTTTCTCTACAGACCCAAACCTTAAAGGCGCGCCTTCCGGTCACACGGTTCAGATTCGCGAATTAAGGCTCTCGGCGGGTGCAGAATTTATTGTGGTGGTCACGGGCGAAATCATGACAATGCCAGGACTGCCAAGAGTTCCTGCTGCAGATTCGATTCATTTAGATAATAAAGGTCAAATTCAAGGTCTTTTTTAGGTATTGATTTTTTCTAGGCCCTACATCTACCGTGTAGGGCATGGGAAACAAAATTTCAAACAGCACCTCCCCCGTTCAATCTGTTGATCGTGCTTTAGAAATTCTTGAAATTCTCTCTGAAAAATCCGAAGCTGGCGTAACTGAAATCGCTCAAATTATTGGCGTGCATAAATCAACGGTTTCTAGATTGATTGATGCATTAGTCCGCAGAGGATTAGTTGAGCAAATTTCAGATCGCGGAAAATTCAAATTAGGGATTGGGTTAATCAAACTTGCTGGCTCTGCCAGTGCCCAGTTAGATTCGGTGATGCAAGCACGACCTTTAGCGAAAGCATTAGCAGAAAAATTTGGTGAAACAGTAAATATTGCAACTTTAGATGGAAAAGAAGTTTTGTATCTAGATCAAGTTGTTAGCCCAAATACAATCAGCATGCGAACTTGGGTTGGTAAACGTGTGCCAGCTCATGCCACAGCGACAGGTAAAGTTTTAACTGCTTGGTTGCCAGAAAAAAATCGTATTGAGTTAATTCCAAGAAAATGGGTAAAGCTTGCAAAAAACACCATAACTGATCCCAAGAGGTTAGAGGTAGAACTTGCTGAAGTTCGAAAAAATGGATTTGCCGTTGCAGTCGATGAACTTGAAGAAGAATTAGTAGCGATAGCGGCTCCCATCAAAAATAGCCATAAAGAGGTAGTGGCGGCAATCGCGATTTCTGGGCCAGCCTTTCGAATGCATAAGAAGGAATTCCCTAATATTTCAAAAGCTTTAATCGAAGCTGCACAAAAAATTCACCTAAATCTTTAAAAAATTTCCCCAAAGCCTTGACCTCACCGCTTTGATTGACCATGCTTGTGACCTAAAGAAACAACAAGTTGCGCAATTCTCAACAAAGGGAGGATGCAGTTGCTGTCACTTTTGATTGACGGGAACCGAGTTACTGCCAAATCTGGTCAAACTCGAAAAATATTTAATCCCGCAACTGGAGAATTTGTTGTTGAAGCTGCTGAAGCAGACCAAGCCGATACCTTGCTTGCCATTGATTCAGCAAAACGTGCATTCGAAAATTCTGAATGGAAAAGTAGTTCTAGCAAAGACCGCGCCCAAATTTTACGAAAAACTGCTGAAATTTTAAGAAGAGATAAGTCACAAATTGCTAAGGCTGAATCCTTAGATACCGGCAAAAGATTTGTTGAAAGCGAATATGACATTGATGATGTAGTAAACGTTTTTGAATACTACGCCGATTTAGCTGAAAATCTAACTAACAGAATCAACAAAGTCAACCGAGATAACATTGAAAGTCGAATTGAATTTGAACCGGTTGGTGTTTGCGGGTTGATAACTCCTTGGAATTACCCACTCTTGCAAGCTAGCTGGAAGGTTGCACCAGCAATTGCTGCCGGATGTACTTTTGTACTTAAGCCCAGCGAATTAACTCCCACCACCACTTCTATGTTGATGGATGCTTTGGCTGAGGCTGGTTTACCTGCTGGAGTTGGAAATCTAATTCTTGGCGCAGGCGCAGCTGCGGGATCTTTGCTAAGCGAACACCCAGATGTTGATTTTGTTTCATTTACCGGCGGAGTTGCAACCGGAAAGCACATTATGAAAACCGCGAGCCAAACGGTAAAGAAAGTCGCCCTGGAACTAGGTGGTAAAAACCCAAATATTATTTTTGCTGATGCCGATCTTCCGGCCGCGATTGACAATGCACTTACTGCGGTGTTTTTACATTCGGGGCAGGTTTGCTCGGCAGGCGCTCGCTTAATCGTTGAAAAATCAATTCACGACAAAGTTGTAAATGAAATAGCTAATCGAGCAGAAAAGATAGTTCTAGGCGGACCTTTCGAAGCTAATGCGGAAACGGGTTCGTTAATTAGTAAGGGTCATTTAGAAAAAATAGAAAAATATGTAGAAAATGCCATTAAAGAAGGAGCAAAGTTAGTTGCCGGTGGCAGACGCCCTTCTGAATCACACTTACAAGATGGTTACTTTTATCGTCCGACAGTTCTTGATGATTGCAATAGCAAAATGCAATGTGTACAAGACGAATCATTTGGGCCGATACTTACTGTAGAAACTTTTGAGACTGAAGTTCAAGCAATCTCAATCGCCAATGACACTATTTACGGCTTAGCTGGTGCGGTGTGGAGTCAAGATTCTGAAAAATCAAATCGTGTGGCTAAGGCTTTACGCCACGGGACTATCTGGATTAATGATTATCACCCATATGTTCCTCAAGCTGAATGGGGTGGTTTTAAGCAATCAGGAGTTGGTCGCGAGTTAGGGCCAAGTGGGTTAGCAGAATATCTTGAACCAAAACATATTTGGCAGAACCTCAAACCTGCACCGAGTGGATGGTTTAGTGAAGGAGATCTTTCATGACTGAAATAAATAGTGAAGCTGCAATCTCGGTTAGAAATTTATGGAAGGTATTTGGCCCAAAGCCAGAGGCAATTATCGATAGTGAAGATGCCAAACTCCCTCGTGCTGAGTTGATGAAAAAAACTGGTAATACCGCGGCAGTGGTTGATGTCTCATTTGATGTTGCACCAAATGAAGTTTTCGTGGTTATGGGGCTTTCTGGCTCTGGCAAATCAACTTTAGTTCGCTGCCTTACTCGCTTAATTGAACCCACTTCTGGAAGTGTAAACATATTAGGTGAAGATATTTTGAAGGTAAATACTTCAAGACTTCGTGAATTGCGCAGAACTAAATTCTCTATGGTCTTTCAACATTTTGGATTATTACCACACAGAAAAGTAATCGATAATATTGCTTATGCTCTAGAAGTTAATGGGGTAAAAAAAGAGACCAGGCATAAAAGGGCACAAGAAGTTATCGAATTAGTTGGATTAGCTGGTTATGGCAATTCATACCCTGAGCAACTTTCTGGAGGTATGCAACAGCGAGTTGGTCTTGCGAGAGCCCTAGCTGTAGATCCAGCAGTTTTGTTTTTGGATGAACCATTTTCTGCACTTGACCCGTTGATTAGGCGAGATATGCAGGCAGAAATCATTCGCCTTCACAAAGAAGTTGGCAAAACAATGGTGTTCATTACGCACGATCTTTCAGAGGCTATGAAACTTGGAGATCGCATCGCAATTATGAGAGATGGCGCCGTTGTGCAAATGGATACACCAGAAAATTTAGTGGCAAATCCTGCTGATGATTATGTAGCAAACTTTATGAAGGATATTCCAAAATCTCATGTGCTCTGTTTAAAGACTATCGCTCGACCGGCAAAGCCGGGTGAAGCAACCGACGGCCCAGAACTTGATGGTGACACCATTATTAAAGAAGCGTCTCCCATAATTGTAGGCTCACCGAAACCCATTCGAGTTTCTCTAAATAACAAACCTTTAGGAGTTGTCACCAGTGATGATGTTCTCAGATTAATCTCAGGAGAAGCTCGGTGACCACTCTGGTTAATCAAGCGTCGACAAAAAGCTTATTGAAAATTCGGAGGCTTTATTTATTTTTAATAGTTTTTGTTGGCTGGACTCTATTAGCAACAATTTTTCGTGGTCGTTCAACTTTAGAACTACCCACAGCAGAAAATTCAAGTTTCACAGCGAGGCTCGAAGCAATAGCTGGATCAATTCGGGCAGGAAGATTTGAAAACCCTGCATTTATTTATTTTTTCAACCCACTGCGTGAAATTATCGACGGGTTTGTTCAATTAATAAGAGAAATCTTTGCCATTCCGGTCTCGGGCTCAATAATTCCGTTAATTGGTTGGCTGGGAGTTATTGGAATCGTCGCTTTCATCGTTTACGCATCAAGCAACACAAGAATTGCAACGTTAGCCGTCGTCTTACTGTTGGCAACTGGATTTTTAGACATGTGGAATTTCACCATGGATACTCTTGCGATGACATTGGCAGCAGTGCTTTTATCTTTGGCAATTGGTATTCCACTTGGAATTTGGGCAGGGCTTTCAGATCGGGCTCTTGCTGTTATGCGACCGTTTTTAGATTTAGCGCAAATAGTTCCAACTTTGGTTTACTTAGCTCCTTTAGCTTTGTTCTTTTTAATTGGTGCAGCTTCAGCAACTATTGCCACCATGATCTACTCAATCCCTATCGCTGTTAGGTATACCTCTACAGCAATTCGCGGTATTAATAAAGCACCGGTTGAAGCAGCAGTATCAATGGGTTCAACAAAAATGCAGTCTTTAAAAAAAGTTCAATTGCCGATTGCTAAACAAACAATTATCTTAGGAGTAAATCAAACAGTAATGGCAGCGTTATCTTTCGTCGTCATTGCCGCGTTAATTGGTGCTCCCGGTTTGGGTGAACCAGTAATTGATGCACTCACTATTAGAAATGTTGGCGAAGGCTTTGTTGCT
This sequence comes from Candidatus Nanopelagicales bacterium, assembly GCA_023254955.1. The sequence goes on from JALRKC010000029.1 coordinate 5,584, forward strand.
GGACTTGCCGTAGTTTTTTTGGCCATCATGCTTGATCGTTCTACCAGCGCAGCAGTAAAAAGTTCAAAATCTTTTGTGCCGCCAACTCAAAAAGAAATAAATGCTCGTCGAATAAAAGTTTTACTAATGGGTATTGTGGCAATCGTCTCTGTTTATTTATCTAGAACTTACCTTTGGGCGGCTATCTGGCCTGAGAATTTAAATGTCTATAACCAAGTAGCTAACGCTACTAATTTAGTAGTTGAATTCGCGACTACTCAACTTTATTACTTAACTATTGGATTTAGAGACTTTATTACAATCGGTCTTTTAAATCCACTTCAGAATTTGCTCTCAAACGCACCCTGGTTTTTGACAGTAGGGGCAATAATGCTTTTTGCTTCCATAATTGGGGGCTGGAAAGTATCGCTCCTTTCACTGGGCTTGATGTTGGGAATTGTTTATACCGGTTTATGGAATGACACGATGATCACCTTGACACAGGTACTAGTTGCTACTTTGCTCACCATGATTTTAGGCGTAACAGTTGGGGTTTGGATTGGGCGCAGTGAGAAGGCCGATGCGGCAATTAGGCCAATATTAGATGCTGGCCAAACTCTGCCAGCTTTCGTTTATTTGATTCCTATGTTGGGACTATTTGGCCCGAGTAGATTTACCGCAATTGCTACCGGAATTGTTTATTCAATTCCGGTTGTGACAAAAATTGTTGCCGACGGAATTAAAAATGTTCCAAAGTCAATGATTGAAGCTGCCATCTCAAATGGTTCCACATCGTGGCAAGTTATTACCAAGGTGCAACTACCGGCAGCTAAACGATTTTTGCTCTTGGCGATCAACCAAGGATTAATTTATGTATTAGCCGTAGTAATTATTGGTGCGTTTGTGGGCGCTGGTGGTTTAGGATATTTGATTCTTTTAGGTGCATCAAAGCCAGAATTACAAGGAAAAGGGCTCGCTTCTGGCATCGCAATCTTGCTTCTGGGAGTTATGGTTGATCGTATAGCCCAAGCAGGTGCAAAAAACAAATGATTTTTTTAGGTAACGATTTGGACAAGGTTTCAAAAATTCATCACATGATGAGTTTTTGATTGGTTACCATATCGGTAATCATCTTTAAAGGAGGGTGAATGAAGTTAAGAATGAACACACGCAATGCGTTTGTTTCTCTCTTAATCGCTCTAGGTCTTTTGCTCTCAGCGTGTAGTGGAGCAGGTGTTGATCAGCAAGCAGCTGAAGAGACCTCTGACACAACTACAACTGAGGAAACTACTGAGGTAGCAGCAGCAGATTGCGGCGAGTGGACTATTGCAATGCACGCCTGGGTTGGCTATACGGCATCTGCACAGGTATTAACAAACATTGGTGAAGAACTTGGTTGCACAATTAATCAAGTCAAGCTCGATGAAGCTGGCGTTACCTATGACGCTATGGAAGCTGGTTCAGCTGACGTAATCGTTGAAGACTGGGGCGGCGGACGCTGGCAAGAATGGGTAGACCGCGGCCAGGTTATTGAGGTTGGACCAAACGGAAATGTTGGCAAGATCGGCATGTTCGTTCCAGCTTGGATGGCTGAAGAGTATCCAGACATTACAGATGCTGCGAACCTAAATAACTACGCAGAACTGTTTGCAAATTCTGAATCAGGTGGCAAGGGTGCCTGGTACGAAGGTCCTCCGGGCTACACCACTGTTGGCGAGAAAATGATCGCCGCGGGAGACCTAAACTTCCAAGTTATCTCAACTGGATCTGAAGCAGCATTGATTGAATTGTTTACCAATGCAGTCAATAACAAAGAAGCTGCCCTTGGATACTGGTGGGAGCCACATCCATTATTCGCAACACTTGATCTAGTTCGTGTGAACTGGCCAGCTAGTGATTGGGCCTCGACTGAAGAAGCCGATGGCACCACTGACTACCCAGAAACACCACTAATCAAACTTGCGAGCAAGAATTTGATTGATTCTGGAGATCCATTTGCGAACTTAGTTCAAAACTGGGCCTGGACCAATGCAGATCAAAACCAAGTCGCAGCAGATATTGAAGGCGGCATGGACCCAGCAGATGCAGCACAAAAGTGGATCGATGCAAATCGCGCCACTGTTGATGGCTGGATTAGCTAAAAGTTAAAAATAAAAAAGCGGTGGGCTCTTGACGAGTCCACCGCTTTTTTGTAACGATAAGGTGTTGCATCATTAGGTTAAAGTTGCAAACTACGCAACTGCATGAAAGTGGGTGTTTGTGTCCAAAGTTGTAATTATTGGCGCAGGAATTGTTGGATGTGCGTTAGCAGATGAACTTACTGAACGTGGTTGGACAGATGTAACTGTTTTAGAACAAGGACCATTGTGGGCACCAGGTGGTTCTACTTCGCATGCACCTGGATTAGTTTTTCAAACTAACGGATCAAAAACTTTAGCGAACTTTGCAACTTACACTGTAGAAAAATTGATGTCTCTAGATTTAAACGGCGAACCTTGCTTTCTTCAAGTCGGAAGTATTGAAGTTGCGACAACTCCTGAAAGGCTCGCTGAATTACATCGCCGTGCTGGTTTAGCCACAGCTTGGGGAATTCCTGCTGAAGTAATCACCCCAGAAGCAGCAGCCAAGCTTCACCCAGTATTGGATCCAAACTCCATTTTAGGTGCCTTGCATGTTTCAACAGATGGTTTAGCAAAAGCGCTTCGTGCTGATGAAGCGATGGGTAAGCGAGCAATATCTCGCGGTGCAAAATTTTTAGAACGTCATGAAGTTTTAGATATCAAAAAAGAAAATGGGAAAGTCACCGGCGTTGTAACTAATCAGGGTGATTTTGCAGCAGATGTAGTAATTGCTTGTGCTGGTATCTGGGGGCCAAAAGTTGGCGACATGATTGGGATGCCAACTGCTTTACAACCGTTAGCACACCAGCTCGCTTGGACTGAAGATATTGATTCCTTAGATGACCAAGAAGAAGAATGCACTATTCCACTTTTGAGAAACCAAGATCATGATTTGTATTACCGCCAACGCGGTAAAGGTTTGGGCGTTGGTTGGTACGGCCACAGACCATTGCCAGTTAAAGCTAAAGACATTGTTCCATTTGATAAAGCTGCCACCATGCCCTCAATGCTTGAATTCACTGCCCCAGAATGGGTTGGCGCTATGGAGCATAGTTCTGAAATTTTGCCCGAATTGAAAAACACAAAAATTTCTTCTGGGATGAACGGTTTGTTTTCATTTACCGTTGACGGTAATCCTTTGATGGGTGAATGGAAAGGCCTAAAAGGATTTTGGGTGGCAGAAGCCGTTTGGGTTACTCACTCTGCAGGTGTTGCCAGAGCGATTGCTGAATGGTTAGTCGATGGGCATCCATCGATTACGGTTCATGATTGTGACGTAAATCGTTTCGAAAAACACCAACTTGGCCCAGAGCATATTCAAATGCGCGGCGAGCAAAACTACATCGAGGTTTACGACATCATTCATCCATTGCAGCCAATGGAGGCGCCAAGACCTCTTAGAACCACTGGCTTTTA
>JALRKC010000002.1 GCA_023254955.1 Candidatus Nanopelagicales bacterium
ATTGCAAAATACTTTTAGGTAAATGGGTGTCTATTTATGATGGGCTTGAAACAGAAGATCCGACAACTTTTGATGTGGATCACTTTGTTCCTCTGGCAGAAGCATGGGATTCTGGGGGAAATTCATGGACCGAAGAAAAAAGAGAACTTTTCGCTAACGATCTAACTGATCCAGATAGTTTGATTGCAGTTTCTCGTGAAGCAAACCGAAATAAAGGCGATCGAGATCCTGCTAATTGGCTTCCGATCTTGCCTGAAACTCATTGTTGGTATGTAACTACTTGGGTAAGTATTAAACACCGATGGGATCTCTCGGTAGATCAGGCAGAGTTTGAGGCGATAGAAGAAGTACTAAATTCTTGTTAAAGAATTCTTAACATACGAGTATTGCCCAAGGTATTAGGCTTTACCTTGTCTAAGTCCAGGAATTCTGCAATTCCTACGTCGTAAGATTCCAATAACTGTTGATAAACGCTGCTTTCGACCGGTGTACCATCAATTTCTTTGAACCCGTGTGCTGAGAAAAATTGAGTTTCAAACGTTAGGCAAAATACTCGCTTTACCTCTAATTCTCTAGCTCTATCCAAAAGCGCGTTAAGTAATTTTGATCCATAGCCTTTTCTTTGATATTCAGGAAATATCGCCATTGTCCTTACTTCAGCTAAGTCTTCCCACATCACATGAACTGCACCGGCACCAATTACTTTGTTACCTTCGGTAATAACTAAAAAATCAGGTACGTCTTCAAATAAAGTCACAGTTGCTTTAGACAACAGCCTTCTATCTGGGGCATAGGTATCAACCAAACGTCTTATTTCGCTAACGTCTTTAGTTGTAGCTTGTCTGACTTCCACCATTTAATTTGGCTTCACTAGTGGGAACAAAACTGTTTCTCTAATGCCACGTCCAGTTAGCATCATCAAAACTCGGTCAATTCCCATTCCTTGGCCACCAGCCGGAGGCATTCCGTACTCCAAGGCTCTTAAAAAATCTTCATCTAATTGCATCGCTTCAGCGTCACCGCCGGCTGCTAATAAAGACTGTTCGGTAAGACGTTTCCTTTGCTCCATAGGATCGTTTAGTTCGGTGTAGGCGGTTCCAACTTCTGCTCCAAATGCAACTAGATCCCATCTTTCAGCTAATTCGCTATCTGTACGATGCTCTCTAGTTAACGGAGAAACATCTTTTGGAAAGTCCGCATAAAAAACTGGCGATTGAGTTGTGTCTTCAAGTTGGTGTTCATACAACTCCAGCACTATCTGACCGCGAGTCCACTTTGGGTCTAGCTTAATCGACAACTTTTCAGCAATACGAGTTAATTCTTGCGCTGAAGTTTGGGAGTTAACTTGCTGGCCGAGTTTATTGCTAAGACCTTCATAGACGCTAACTCTTGGCCAGTTACCACTCAAGTCGTATTCAGTTACGTTTCCTTCGTCATCAAAATGACGAGCAACTTGTTTTCCATAAACTGCTTCGGCGGCTTCTTGAATAATTTCTTGTGTTATTTTTTGCATGGTTGAATAATCACCATAAGCTTCATACATCTCAAGCATTGTGAATTCTGGATTGTGTGATGAATCAGCTCCTTCATTTCTGAAGTTCCTATTAATTTCAAATACCTTATCTACGCCGCCTACTAACAAGCGCTTTAGGTATAACTCTGGGGCAATTCGTAAAAATAACTCCATGTCATAAGCATTGATATGAGTTTTAAAAGGTCGAGCATTCGCCCCACCGTGCATCACCTGCAACATTGGGGTTTCAACTTCAATAAAGCCTCTTTTAGTCAAAGAGCTTCTAATGCTAGATACAACCGTAGAGCGAATATTAAGCATCTCTCGTGCTTCATCTCTAACTAAGAGATCCACGTATCTTTGCCTGACTCGAGCTTCCGGATCGTTTAATCCCTTATGTTTATCTGGTAGAGGTCGAAGTGATTTTGCAGTCAGCACCCAATTACTTGCACGGACCGTCAGCTCGCCGCGTTTAGTGGTTACTACCTCTCCAGTAATTCCAACTAAGTCACCTAAATCAATCTGTTCTTTCCATCTTTCTAATTCTGCTTCACCGACTGAATCTGCTGCCAGCATGATTTGCAGATCGATTCCTGATTCGCGAATCGTGGAAAAAATTAACTTTCCAGTAATTCGATTTAGCATCACTCGACCAGCAATTGCCACATTCTTGCCGGTTTTAGACTCTGGTTGAAGATCCTTAAAATCTTCACGAATTTGACCTAATGAGTGATCAGGGGTAAATCCAACAGGGTAAGGGTCAACTCCTGAATCAATAATTGAATTGAGTTTTTCTCTACGGATCTGCTGCTGTTCGCTTAATTCTTCACTCATAAGACCAATAGGTTATCGGTTCTTTTCAAAAACTAATCGCAACCCTTCCAAGGTTAAATCGGGTTCATGATGAGTAATTGTTTCTGAAGTTTCCACAACCAAGCCAGCAAGTCCCCCAGTTGCCACCACAGCTTTGAGTGGGCCGATCTCTTTAATGATGCGATTTACGATTCCATCAACTTGACCATAAAATCCATAAAGCGACCCTGATTGCAAAGCCTCAACTGTGCCTTTACCAATAACACTACGTGGTTTTGCTAATTCAACTTTTCTCAATTGAGCTGCTCTTTGTGCTAAAGCTTCCAAAGATATTTCTATTCCTGGAGCTAGCGCCCCACCTAAAAACTCACCCTTTTCACTTACCACATCAAAATTGGTGCTAGTTCCGAAATCAACTACCACGCTCGGCCCACCGTGTCGAGAAAACACTGCCAGGGAATTTGCAATTCTATCTGCACCAACTTCTTTTGGATTATCAATCATTATTGGTACCCCGGTCTTTACTCCCGGCTCAATAATTATGGTTTTTGTATTTGGATAATTTTTTGAAAACATATTTCTAAGCTCTGTTAGTACCGCCGGGACAGTAGAGCAAAGTGAAATACCAGTTATCTCAGCTTCATTTTGCAAAATACTTCTAAAGGTTAGATTTAATTCATCAGCGGTAGCCCTAGCATCTGTCTTAATTCGCCATGAATTTATTAATTTAACATCCTCATACAAACCAATCACAATATTTGTGTTTCCGACATCAACAGCTAAGAGCATTTAGATTCCTATCCGCCGAGCACTAAGTCTGCACCTATGTCCAGGCTAGGCGCGGAGTGGGTTAATGCACCAACTGCTAAATAGTCAACTCCAGATTCGGCAACAGCTCGGGCATTCTCCAAAGTAAGTCCACCGCTAGCTTCAAATCTAACTCTTGCTCCATATTCAACGACTGCTTTTTTTAATTCAGAAATCTCAAAGTTGTCAAGCAAAATAAAATCGGCTCCAGCCACAATTGCTTCTGGGATTTGCTCGAGAGTATCAACTTCAATTTCAATTTCTTGATTCACTACTTTATTTTTAACTTTTCTAAAAGCTTGCCCAACTCCACCTGCCGCTAAAATGTGATTATCCTTAATTAGCGCAGCATCATTTAGTGAAAACCTATGATTTACTCCACCTCCACAAACTACAGCGTACTTCTCTAGGTGCCTTAATCCAGGAATAGTTTTTCTAGTATCTCTGATTTTTGCATTGGTGTGTGAAATCTCATTTACCCAAAGACTAGTAGCGGTAGCAATTCCAGACATGTGAGTTAAAAAATTTAGTGCCGTACGCTCTGCAGTAAGTAAAACTTGAGTTGGGCCCTTTACTGAAAGAATAACTTCACCGGCAGCAACTTTTTTACCGTCTTCAACTAATGCCTTTATCACAAATTCGTCTGACAATAATTCAAAAACAAGCTGCGCAACATAAACTCCAGAAATTACCCCAGATTTTCTTGCTACCAAATTCAAGACAGAAATACTATTTTCTTCGATTGTGGCCAAGGTGGTTACATCAGATCCATCAGCTAAGTCTTCGCTTAAAGCCAGTTCTACTAACGCTTGAACCAAATCAGGATTTAAGCCCTGCTTTTTTAACTGTAATTTCGCGCTCATTTAGCGCCTAGCCTACTGGTCAATACTTTGAGTAGTTAATTTTATTAATCCGTCCGCTATTTCACCCTTAATTCGCAAACGCCAATTTTTATCATCTTTACTCGGAAAGTCTTGTCGCCAATGTGCTCCTCTGCTCTCCTCGCGCATCAAGGCAGCACTGGCAATAAAGGCACTTACTGTTAGTAAATTTGTAGCTTCCCAGGCTTGAGTTGATCCATCTTGGATTTTTTGACCTGAGATTTCCCCTAAATCTTTCAGAGTTGTCAAGAGGCCCTTTTCGTCTCTAATCGCACCAGCACCTTGAGTTGTAACTTGATTAATTTTTTTTCTTAGATTTCCAGAAATTAATTCGCCCTGAACTGATTTCTCAGCTGGTTCCATTTGATTTGGTAAATCATTGAAATGATTGCCTAATCTGTTAGCTACTACTAAGCCTTCTAGCAAACTATTTGACGCCAATCGATTTGCACCGTGCACACCAGTGTTGGCTGCTTCGCCCACCACAAATAAACCAGGAACATTTGTTTTACCAGACATATCAGTTTGAACCCCACCCATCGAGTAATGAGCAGCAGGCACCACCGGTATTAGATCATTAATTGGGTCAATCGAATACTTACGAAGTGATGCCAAAATATTTGGAAATCGCTTTTTCCAAACTTCTTTGCCAAGCTTTCTGCCATCAAGCCATACATGTCCTAAATTAGAATTTCTAATTTCTTCAACTACCGAATGTGCTACTACATCGCGAGGAGCTAAGTCTTTCATTGGATGAATTAAGCTCATAAAGGGTTTTAAATTTTCATTTAATAACACGGCACCTTCACCCCGAACTGCTTCACTAATTAAAGGCTGTGAACCACGACTTTTTTCACCGACCCATAGAACGGTTGGATGAAATTGCACGAACTCTAAATCTGCCACACTGGCGCCAGCTCTTAAAGCTAAAGCAACTCCATCTCCAGTAGCGACCAACGGATTTGTAGTTTGTTCAAAAACTGCACTCAATCCTCCAGTTGCAATTACTACTGCTCGGCCAAGCGCCGCACCTACGCCGTCAATTAATCCTTGACCCATTACGTGCAAGGTAACGCCACAAACTCTGTTGTTCTTATCTTTTAATAAGTCCAACACCAAAGCGTGCTCAAATATTTGAATTTTTGGATCAGAAAGAACGCTTGCGACTAATGCGCGGGATATTTCTGCACCGGTAGCATCCCCACCCGCGTGAGCGATTCGATCTTGTCGATGTCCACCCTCACGAGTTAGCGCAACGTTTCCTTGTGAATCTAGATCAAAAACTGTGCCTAACGAAATTAAATTCTCTATTGCTGCCGGGCCTTCTTCAACCAAAGTTTCTACTGAATTTTTATTACAAAGCCCTGCTCCGGCTTCTAAGGTGTCAAATAAGTGTTGTTTTGGTGAGTCTTTCGGGCCTAATGCCGCGGCAATACCGCCTTGAGCCCAAGCGGTAGAACCAGTTGATAACAATTCTTTTGTAAGCAATAAAACAGACAAACCTTTTTTTCTAGCATTTATAGCCGAGCTCAATCCGGCAACTCCTGAACCAATTACTACGACATCAGCTTGTACCGTCCAGCCCGGAGTGGCGTGGTGGAGTTTTTCAATAACCTTGATCAATTTCGTTTTCCTAATGGAATAAAACTATTGTCAATCAATCTAGTTCTTCCTATCGTCACGGCAACTAATAGCCAGCCGTGATCATTATTGATACTCTCTAGCTGATCATTTAATAATTCAACATAATGAATTTTTATATCGGGGTGTTCTAGCGCATCTCGCACCTGCTGTCGAATTTCAACAAGGCGGCTACCTGCGATTGCGGCATCATATCCTTGAGCTAAGGCAATTGGAATTTTTTTTGCCAGTTCCCGCTCTTCGCTCGAAAGTCGAGAGTTTCTCGATGAAAGCGCTAAGCCATCTATTTCTCGTACAGTTGGGCCTACAACCAAATTAATGGGAATTTTTTGACTTTTTAAAAATTCCCTAATAACTAAAATTTGTTGTAAATCCTTATGGCCAAAAACTGCATACTTTGGCATCACTAATTCAAATAAACGGTTAACTACAGTTAGAACACCGTCAAAATGCCCGGGGCGATCTTTTCCTTCTAAGACTTCACCTAAGTAACCAGAATTGATTAATTTAACTTCAGGCTCTGGATAAATATCTTCATATTCAGGTGCCCATAAAATATTTGCGCCAGCACTAGTCGCAACCAAAAAATCTTCTTTTAAATCTTTGGGATAATTTATGTAGTCATCTTCACTGTTAAATTGCTTTGGATTTACAAAATCACTAACAACTACACAACCTTTTGACCCGACTGTAGCTCGAGCGAGCTTGATAAGTGAGACATGCCCTTCATGTAAAGCACCCATAGTGGGCACTAAAGCAACATTGTCTCCAAGATTATTTAGTGCATTTCTTAGTTGAAGGTTACTTTTTACCAATACAGCCATTAGTAGAGTCTAATTCTCTCGATCACTTATCTAAGTCATCTTTGTTTGGTGCCTGTGGCACGCGGCAAATTCTCTCTAGCCATAATCCCAAAGCCAAAAGCCATAGTGTCAAGACTGTTGTGATTAGCGTGTTGGTTAATCGCTGGTTGTTTGCTGAATTTGATAAAGCTGGAACAAAAAATAGGGCCACTCCGATATAAAAACCTGAAAGTAAAGCCCCAGTTCTACTTGCCGCTAAAGCTAATGCAGTAGTGCGAGCTGCCGCCAAAGCGTTTACTGGCTGATATTTAAAACGATTTTTTAGTCTATTTCTAAAATTTACACCCCAAAAAAGTATGGTCATATTTAAAATAAAAATAGCTAAGGCCGTATTTAGATGAATAAAAATTAATCTACTGGTTAAATTCTCATAAATGCTCGGCCCGAAGATTCCTATTGCTGCACCAATTGAAAAAATCCAGATCAAACTTGAGATTTTTGTATTTTTCAAAATACCCCTAAAACTCTGTGTAAAATTCTAGTTCAAGAAATTCTTTCGATTTAACGATATCTTTCACCAATCCCTTTCTAGGCAATAGCGCCTTAGGATTAATTTCAAGCCAAGGCAGCAAAACAAATCCCCGCTCATGAGCAAGTGGGTGAGGCAGCGTTAACTCAACCGTTTCTATTTCTTCTCCGGCGTAATCGATCAGATCTAGATCAAGGGTTCTATCAGCCCATTTAACAGTTCGCACACGCTGATTATTTTTTTCTATTTCTTGAAGATTTCTCAATAAATCAATTGCGGAATACTCGGTAGCTACCTCAACCACCGCATTAAGAAATGGCTGCTCCGCTACCCCTCCTTCAGGTGCAGTTTGATAAATTTTTGACGCTCTTAACACCGAAGTATTTTTTAAGTTTTTTAGTTCGTTGAATCCCGACTTCAAAAAAGTAAGACGATCACCTTGATTGGAGCCTAAGGCAATAACTGCGATCATTTGGTTTTCGTTATTTTGACTGCTATATCTGAGACTTTAACTGCTACTGGAGCTTGTGGTTTATGTAGTACCACGCTTACTTCTGATACTTTATCTTTCTTAATTAGCAGATCTGCGATGTCATTTGCTAATACTTCAATCAAATCTCTTCTTGTGTTTTCGATAATATCTTTTACAGACTTCGTAATCTCACCATAATCCAACGCTTCTGCAATGTTATCGCTAGAAATTGCGGAATTCGCATCATAGTTAATTTCTAGATCAACAATAAATTCTTGTCCATTAATTTTTTCATGCTCAAAAACTCCGTGATAGCCAAAGGCACTTAATCCTGAAATTTTAATTTGCATTTGGCTCATAATTTATCCTCGCGAAGGCGATGGGCTGAAGCAATAGCGGCATAAGTTTGCTTTGCCTCATGCACTCTAACGGCCCAAACACCTTCATTAGCTAATTGGTACGAGATTGCCGCCGTAGCAGCATCTTTGAATTCAATATCGGCATTTGATTCTTTTGCTAATTCATTTAAGAATCTCTTTCGAGAGTGGCCAATTAACATTGGGAGCTTTAACTCATTGAATTCTTCTAAGTTTTGCAAGATGGTCCAATTATGTTCTGGTTTTTTCGCAAATCCCAAGCCTGGATCAATAATCAAATTCTCTTTTTTGATTCCTGCAGCTAAGGCTTTTTCGATTTGAGTACTTAATTCTTCAATGACTTCTTTGACTACATCTTGATAATTTGCCAAATCATCCATATTTTTTGATTGTCCACGCCAATGCATCAATATGTATTTGGCGTTTAGTTGGGAAACTGTCATAAACATGTTTTGGTCGGCTTTGCCACCACTTACATCATTCACATATTTAGCGCCAGCAGCTACTGCTGCTTTGGCAACTTCTGACCTCATAGTGTCAATACTTACAACAATTTTTTGCTTATTGAGCTCACTGACTATCGGTATAACTCTGCTTAACTCTTCTTCGCTGGTAATTCTTTCCGCCCCGGGTCTTGTTGACTCACCGCCCACATCTATGACATCAGCGCCATCATTTATCAATTGTTTAGCTTGAGCCATTGCCTTATCTAAGGTAAAAAATTTTCCACCATCAGAAAATGAGTCTGGAGTAACATTAAGAATCCCAAAAATTAAAGTTCTATCCAAAATTTTTTTCTCTGGATTCATGCCTGCTGTGCAATTAGAGTCATGGCTTCATGTCGTAGTGCTGGGTCTTGCAAGCTACCTCTAACAACAGATGTCGTGGTGCGCGCTTCAGATTTATTTACTCCGCGCATGCTCATGCAAAAGTGTTCACAATCCATAACCACTATTACGCCACTCGGTTGCAAAATTCTCATCAAGGCATCAGCTACTTGCGAATTTAATCTCTCTTGTACCTGTGGTCGTTTGGCATAAACATCAACTAATCGAGCCAGTTTAGATAATCCTGTAATTCGTCCAGAATCATTTGGTATGTATCCAACAGTCGCGCTACCCACAAATGGCAGCAAATGATGTTCACAAGTCGAAAAAACTTTTATATTCCTTACTAAAACTAATTCGTTATGATTTAAATCAAAAGTTGTTGCTAAAACATCTTCTGGTTTTTGAAATAATCCGGCATACATTTCTTTGTATGCTCTGGCAACCCGTGCCGGAGTCTCGCGAAGTCCATCGCGATCAGGATCTTCACCAATACCAATTAGGACTTCTCGAACCGCGTTTTCAATTCTTTTTTGATCAAACGGCGCACGCTGAATTGGATCAATATCAGCTAATGGATCAGCAGTGGGGCTGATTCGAGTCTCTTCCATTTAACCTATTTTGGTTTAGCGGCTTTATTCCTGGATACGCTCGTAGGCTTTTTTTCGGTTTTCTCAAGTTTTACTGGAGGTTTGCTTGATGGTTTCCGCTTCGTGGAACCAGTCCAAGCAGGGCGTGCCGGCTGCCTTTTTAGTTTGGCAAAAATCTCGGAAATCTCTTCTTTGTTTAAAGTTTCTTTTTCTAGAAGCGCTAAAACCAAGTTATCTAAAACTGCACGATTTGTTTCGAGTATTTTGAAAGCTTCTAGATGGGCGTTTTCGATTAATTGTCTAATTTCTTCGTCAATTACTGCCGCTATAGCTTCAGAATAATCTTTTTGATGCATTAAATCTCTGCCCAAAAACACATCTTGCCCTGTTGAACCATATTTAATTGCACCAAGTTTTTCATTCATTCCAAATTGAGTCACCATAGCTTTTGCAACTTGAGTTGCCTTTTCGATGTCATTGCTTGCTCCAGTTGTGGGGTCATGAAAAACCAATTCTTCTGCTGCCCTGCCACCTAACATGTAAGCAAGCTGATCCAACATTTGATTTCTGGTATTTGAATACTTGTCTTCTTCAGGTAAAACCATTGTGTAACCAAGTGCTCGACCTCTAGGCATAATTGTTATTTTGTGTACTGGATCGGTATTAGGTAAAGCTGCAGCAACCAAGGCATGACCGCCCTCGTGATAAGCAGTAATAAGTTTTTCATTTTCGCTCATTAATCGAGTTTTCTTTTGTGGCCCCGCAACAACTCGATCAATTGCTTCATCCATAATTTTTCTGTCGATTATTTCTTTTTTCTCACGAGCAGTTAAAAGTGCTGCTTCATTTAAAACATTTGCCAAATCAGCACCGGTAAATCCTGGAGTTCTGCGAGCAACATCTAGCAAGTTAACGTCTTTGGAAATTGGTTTTCCTTTTGCATGAACTTGTAGAATTTGTTCTCGACCTTTTAGATCTGGCCTTTCCACTGCAATTTGTCTGTCAAAACGCCCAGGTCTTAATAGTGCGGGGTCTAGCACATCAGGCCTATTGGTTGCAGCAATCAAAATAACTCCAACAGACACATCGAAGCCATCCATCTCAACCAATAATTGATTCAAAGTTTGTTCACGTTCATCGTGCCCGCCACCTAATCCAGCTCCGCGTTGGCGACCAACTGCATCAATTTCATCAACAAAAATTATTGCCGGGGCACTTTGTTTTGCCTGCTCAAATAAATCTCGAACTCGACTAGCGCCAACACCTACAAACATTTCAACAAAATCTGATCCGGAAATCGAAAAGAAAGGTACTCCCGCTTCACCCGCAACAGCTCTAGCTAAAAGTGTTTTTCCCGTTCCAGGTGGTCCATAAAGCAAAACACCTTTAGGGATTTTGGCTCCCACTGCTTGAAACTTTGCTGGCTCCGCTAAGAATTCCTTAATTTCTTCTAATTCCTCAACTGCTTCATCCGCGCCAGCAACATCAGAAAAAGTAGTTTTTGGCATATCTTTATTTAAAGCACGAGCCTTGGACTTACCAAACGCCATTATGCGATTGCCGCCACCCATTTGGGATAGGAAGAAGAAGAGTATTAGAACGATAATTGCAATTGGAATCAAAGAAACAAGCAAGTTAACAAATAAGTTATCTTGTGGAACGATGGCGTCGTAACCATCTCGTGTTAAAGCGCCTGAATCGACTTTGCTTTGTAATAATTTTTGAAGTTCAACGCCTTGCCCAGAAATAAAATCTGCTTGTACTTTGTCGCCATTTTTTAGAACTATTTCAATTCTTTGATCTCGGTCGATCAGAGTTACCGACGATGCTTCATTATTAGAAATCGCAGAAACAGCTTCAGCGGTAGTAATTTTTTTTGCTGCATTCGCTGATGAGACTAAATTGCTACCGATAAGAATTAAAAAAATGGCAATAAAAATCCAAAAAATCGGCCCTCTAAATAGTTTTTTAAAATTCATAGTAAGGGCTTATTGCCGCCTTGCCTCCTAATTAATAAGGTATAAAACTCAAACTCTAATGTTATTAGAGCGCTTAGTTTCCAGAATATACGTCCGGATGCAAGCTCGCTACTGATCGAAGATTTCGATACTTCTCTGCATAGTCAAGCCCATAACCAACAACAAATTCATTAGGAATATCAAAACCAACATATTTTGGTTCCAAATCAACAGTAAGCGCGTCAGGTTTTCTCAAAAGCGCCATGACTTCCACAGAGGATGGGCCACGAGAAATTAAGTTTTTCTGCAACCAAGACAAAGTCAATCCAGAATCAACGATATCTTCAACGATTAAGACATTTCGATCTTTTATATCTTGATCCAAATCTTTAAGTATTCTCACAACTCCACTTGAGGTAGTTCCGTATCCATAAGACGAAACCGCCATCCAGTCCATTTCAACATGACGAGTCATTGCCCTTGCTAAATCTGCAACAACCATGATTGCGCCCTTGAGTACACCTACTAATAAAAGATCTTGACCTTGGTAATCAGAATCTATTTGTTTTGCAATCTCTTTTACGCGCGCTTGAATTTCAGCTTCCGAAAGCAATTCAGTTAACAAATCTTGCTTAATATCCTGCGCGTCCATCGGGTCCTCTCAATTTACTTTGCCTCAATCACGATCTGATTAATAACTCGTGCTGCCCTTAACTTACCCGGTAGCGCAACCTCTCCCTGACCATGCCAATTTTCTACTAGTTGATTAATAGCCTCAATATGAGAATTAGCTAGCGAAGCCGCTGGAGCGCCCGCATTAAGTGCCATAGACCGAATAATTCTGCTCCGTATAGCCTTGGGTTGCATTTCTAAAACAGAAACTTCTGCTCGCGTTTCAATATGATTTAAAGTCATTACATCTTGGCAAATTAAATCTAGCGCTTGGTTGTCATCCCTAATTTGTGTAGCAGTTCGATCGATTGCTTCAAAGGCGCTAACACCTAACACCTCGGCCATAACCGGCAACAAATTATTTCTAATTTTGCTCCGCAAAAACTTGTCTGAGTAATTCATGGGGTCTTCCCAGGCTTTTATATTTATTAAATTTAAAGATTCTCTAACTGCGCTTCTTGGTATGTGCAAGAATGGACGAACAAATACACCTTTCCTCTCCGACATTCCCTGTAAGGACCTCGCGCCGCTGCCCCGAGTTAAGCGCATCAGCACAGTTTCAACTTGATCCTCCAAGGTATGACCCAAATAAATTTGAGTCGCAGCTATTTCTTGGGCAAATTCTTGTAAGGCTTTATATCTAACTTCGCGAGCCGCAGCTTCAATTCCGTCGGGCGATTTTGGTACTTCTACGGTTCTTATCGCTACCTCTTGAAGACCTAAGAGCTTTAACTTGGCCACAGCATCTTTTGCGACTTGATTTGATTCTGCAAACAATTGGTGATCAATAACAAGGGCGGAAACAAAAATCTCACTTTTTTTCGCTACAAATTGCACCGTCCAAGCAAGTGCTAGCGAATCAGATCCACCTGAACAAGCCACCAGGACTTTATCTCCTGGTGAAACATCTTTTAAAAACTTTTCAACAGAATTTGTTAAGACGCTTGGGGGTAAAACTTTTTGGAAATTCATCTTAATCTAGGAGACATTCACAGTTTGCAATCGAATTCATTAGCTCGTCGACACTGTTTCTTGTTGAAGTCCGGGAGTTTGCCTGATTTGCCATTACTGCAAAAGTAACCATTCCCCCATCTTTGGTTTTGATTGTTCCAGATAAACCTATAACTTGATTTAATGTTCCAGTCTTAGCTCGAGTCACACCTTTTGCAACATCTTTGCTGTCGCTTAGGCGCTTGTACATAGTTCCCAAAGATCTAGCAGGAGGTAGCCCCGTCATGACAGGCCATAAGTCGGGCTTAAATGTTCCTGGTGGATTTGTTACCGAAATATTATTTTTAATCAAGGGTAAATCTATCGGTTCATTTTCCAAAAGAATCAATCGCGAAAGATCTGCGGCAACAAAAGCTGAGATGGCATTGGTGCGACTTAAGCCACTTGCGTCACTCAAAGCGAGTTCTTCGCTGTCTATGCCCCAACTTGAATTGACAGTTCTTATTAAATTCATAGTGGATCTGGTATCAGTCTCATCTTGTGCAACTTTCGCAGCTAGTCTTGCCAAAATCTCGGTGTCTTGATTATTTGAAGTGTACAAAGTATCCTCGATCAACTGCGCAACAGATTTAGATTTCATTTGAGCAATTTCCGTAGCAAAATTTGGAGTGGACTTGCGCTCCGCTCTGGAAGTGACTCGGATTCCTGATGCACGTAAAAAGTTTGCAAATTTTTCACCAGTAACCAAGCTAGGGTCCTTAGGTGCTTGTCTTGGCGCTTTTGGATCATCCAAATTCAAGGCGGTAACTGGATGCGCTTCGCTGGAGGCAAGGTAGCCGGGTAACCAATCTTCTGGCACTTGTAAAGGTTCAAAAATAGAATCATCGATTGCAATTTTTACGCTTTTTAATCCGAAATCTTTTAAAGTAATCGCTGCTTGCTCTGCTAGTTGCTCTAAATTAACGGGACCATCGCCGGTAGCTGCTCCAAATTGTGGGTCACCTGCTCCAACTAAATAAACAGTACCTTCAGCCAACATAACTCGCGTAATAATTTGTGAATCTGGATCTAATAAAGAAGCCACCGTAACTGCTGTAAATAATTTTGTTACAGAAGCGGGTGTCTGTAACTTATGAGAGTTTTCCTCGTAAAGAACTTCTCCATCGCTTGCGTCCATAACGACTAGAGTTGCGTCTTGTCTTAGCCCCGGTGAATTTTTCCAATTACCAATGGCTTGCTGTAAGGCCCCTTCGTCAATTTTTTTAAGTTCAGTTGGTTCTAACACCACAGCCGCTAAATCAAAGTCCACATTTAGGGTCGTGGCATTTACTGGCGCAAAATTCACAAAAAATACAAAAACCGCAATAAAAAGGGACTTTTTTATCACCGTGTTACCTTATGCGCCTTCTTTTGTCTGTCTACAAGAAACTCTATGGAGCTCAGGACTAGACTACTGGAGTTATTAAAGGAGTTTAGTGTCCGAACAAAATTCATCTAATGAAGAATCTACATATTTAGAACATTCTCAAATTAAAAAGGTATTAATTGGCCTGATGTTAGGCATGTTTTTAGCAGCTTTAGATCAGACCATTGTCGCCACTGCTATTAGAACCATCGGAGATGACTTGCAGGGGCTATCAATCCAAGCTTGGGCAACTACTGCTTACTTGATTACTTCAACAATAACAACACCCATTTACGGAAAACTCGGTGACATTTTTGGGCGAAAAATACTTTTCACCTGGGCAATTTCAATTTTTATTTTAGGTTCGCTTCTCAGTTCTTTCGCTAACTCAATGTATGAATTAGCAATCTTTCGTGCAATACAAGGTTTAGGCGCCGGTGGGCTTTTTGTTTTGGCGCTAGCAATCATCGGAGATATCGTTCCCCCCAGAGAGCGTGCGCGCTATCAGGCGTACTTCATCGCAGTATTTGGCTCCGCGAGTGTTTTGGGTCCCATTATCGGTGGGTTTTTAGCAGGCCAAGACTCAATTCTGGGTCTAACTGGATGGCGATGGGTATTTTTTGTTAACGTTCCAATTGGATTTTTCGCTTTGTATGTAGTTAACAGAACCTTAAAGATCCTTGCTGTTAATAAACAGCCGCATCGTATTGATTGGTGGGGAGCAACTTTTGTAACAATCACCTTGGTCCCTTTATTACTACTTGCTGAACAAGGCTCACGCTGGGGTTGGACATCCGCTCGTTCAATTTTTGTGTTACTCATTGGCATCGCCGGACTCATTGCGTTTGTAGTTGTTGAAATTAAAATGAAGGATGCAGCTATTATTCCAATGAGGTTGTTTAGAGATAAAACATTCTCATTTATCTCAATTGTTGCGACTTTAACCGGAATCGCGATGTTTGGTGGTTTAGTAACCGTACCTTTGTATCTTCAAATTGTTAAAGGGTCTACCCCCACTGAAGCCGGATTAGAGCTCCTACCTTTAACTCTTGGTATTGCATTGGGTTCAGTTGTAGCAGGAAGGACCATCTCCAAAACTGGCAAATATAGAATTTTCCCAATTATTGGTTCAGTCGTTTTAGCAATAAGTTTCATACTAGCGGCCACAGTAAATCCAGATACTGTTTATTTATTCATTGCACTGGTTTCACTTTTATTTGGTGCCGGCTTAGGTTTTGTGATGCAACCAACGCTAATTGCAGCTCAAAACGCTGTACCAAAAAATGATATGGGTGTGGCAACATCTAGCGTTACGCTCTTTCGTCAAATAGGTGCCACCATGGGAACTGCCGTGTTTTTATCAATACTATTTAGTCAAATTGGTGTTCAATCCACTCAAAGATTTGAAGCTGCATTAGCTAATCCAGAATTTCAAGCTGCATTAACTAGTCCAGCAAATGCGGAGACCTTACAGCAATTAGAAAGTATTCAGACCGGAGCTTCTGCTTTTGATGACAGTAGTTGGATATCAAACGCAAATGAAATTTTGGTGCGGCCTTTACTTGAAGGTTTTACTGATTCGCTAGCCATAATCTTCATCACTGGAGCTGGCCTCATGGTCTTAGCTCTTTTAGCAGCATATTTTGTACCAAATAATAAAATAGAAAATGTTAGGAAGACAGAGCCTTAAAAACTATTTTATAGTTGGGTATTTATCTGAAACTAAAGTCAACGCATATCCAGTAACTCGATTACTGTAAGCCAAGTACCAGTAAACAAATGGCGCTACCTTTCCTGGATAGTTTCCAGTAATTAAAATATAAATCCAGGTGTAAATCCATACTAAAATTAGCGGAAAAGCTGCCAAGGTTAAAAGAATAAAATGTGGAATTGCCAAAAACCATTTAACCAGTGGCAAACCGCGACTTAAGTTCTTTCCTTCAGCAATATCTGGATATAGCAAAAAGGTATGAGTCTCATCTCGAAAACTTGGGTATTCGTCTCTTAAAAAGAAAAGATATGAAGAAACTTTGGTATTAAAAGTTTGCAAGGCAAAAGCAAAAATTATTAAAAATTTGGGATAGTAACCCAAAAATAATAGTAAAAGAATTACTGGAAAGGTCACCAAATAAGGAGTAGTAAAACCACCTGACCAATTACCGCCCGAGAGTAAGGCCACCAGAATTACGGCAGGGATCACCAAAATGAATCTAAAAAAAGTGGTCAAACGATTTCTTGGGCCTAGATCAACCTCGATATTGGTTATAACCTGCGTAGGCGGGGTCCTAACTTGAGCATGTTCCATATCATGAATCCTTAATCGACTAACTGAACCATATCCAACTACCAAAGAGCCGAGCATTCTTGCATTGCTTATTAGTGAAGTGAGATTATTAAACCCCTGAAAAATCCAGATTTTGTGAGGCCAGATGAGTCAGTTGACTACAAATTACCGACCCTGGTCAAAAGATGTCGCAATGGCAATTTTAGAAAGCAATGCTTCAAGATTAATTCTTCCAAATTTACAACTAATTCAAAAAGAGTTTGGTTTCATTCCTCATGAGGCAATAGAGCTAGTCTCTGAAGCCTGCAATGTATCTCGGGCGGAAGTTCATGGGGTAATTTCCTATTACACCGATTTAAGAGAAACTCCCCCAGCAAAAATTTGTGTGAAATTATGTGTAGCCGAAGCTTGTCAGGCAAATGGAGTCAGAGAATTCACTAAAGAAGCAGAGTCGGCTCTGGGAGTAAAAATTAATGAACATAATCCCAATAGAGTTGAGTTAGAAGCGGTTTATTGCCTCGGCAATTGCGCCTTGGGTCCAACAGCGCTCATTAATGACGAACTTTATGGCAGGCTTACTAAAGACAGCTTAAAACAGATAGTAATGCATAAATTGGATGTAAATGAGCAGTAAAAAAATTTTTGTACCCAAAGACTCTGCGAGCAAATCTGTCGGTGCAAATGAAGTTGCGGATGCGATTCTCTCATTCGCAAAAAATAACAATTTAGATGTTGACATAATAAGAACTGGTTCCCGAGGAATGCTTTGGCTTGAGCCTCTAGTCGAAGTAGAGACCGATAAAGGTCGAGTTGGCTTTGGGCCAGTTACTGTTCAAGATGTTAAATCATTATTTGAAAATGATTTTTTAAATAGTCAAAATCATCCACTTGCACTTGGATTAGTTGATGAAATACCCTGGTTACAAAAACAACAACGCTTAACTTTTAAGCGAGTTGGAGTAATTGATCCTTTAAGTTTGTCTGACTATCAAGAGCATGGTGGCCTTGCTGGGTTAAAAAAAGCTTTGTCGCTTAAACCAGAAGACATAACCAAAACTGTTACTGACTCTGGACTACGTGGACGCGGTGGTGCAGGGTTTCCTGCGGGAATCAAATGGAACACAGTGCGTGAAGCAATTGCTGATCAAAAATATGTTTGCGCAAATGCAGATGAGGGTGATAGCGGAACCTTTGCCGATCGGATGCTGATGGAGGGCGATCCCTTTTTACTAATCGAAGGTATGACCATCGCGGCAATTGCAGTTGGCGCAACCCAAGGATTTATTTATGTTAGAAGTGAATATCCAGATGCAATTAAAAGCTTAGAATCAGCGATCAAGGTTGCTCAAGATTATGGCTGGCTTGGTAAAAGAGTTCTAGATTCAAATCATGAATTTAACCTTGAAGTTATAGTTGGGGCAGGCTCTTATGTTTGTGGTGAAGAAACTGCAATGCTTGAAAGCCTTGAAGGCAAGCGCGGAATGGTTCGCGCGAAACCACCACTCCCAGCAATAAATGGCCTATTTGGAAAGCCAACTGTAATAAATAATGTGTTGACTTTGGCATCTGCTCCAATTGTCTTAAGTGAAGGAGCTGACTTTTATAAATCATTTGGGGTTGGTCGCTCGCTCGGTACTCAAGTTTTTCAATTGGCAGGGAACGTTAAACAAGGTGGAATCGTAGAACTCAGCTTTGGAGTCACTTTAAGAGAATTGCTAGATGAGTTTGCGCTAGGAACCAATAGCAATCGCCCCATAAAAGCAGTACAAATTGGTGGGCCTTTGGGTGCTTATTTCCCACAAGAATTGTTTGACGTTAATTTGGATTATGAGTCAATGTTGCAACGAGGTGGCATGTTGGGCCATGGCGGAGTCGTAATTTTTGATGACTCTGTTGATATGAGCCAACAGGCAAGGTTTGCTATGGAGTTTTGTGCAGTTGAATCTTGCGGTAAATGCACTCCCTGTCGAATTGGTTCAACTCGTGGAGTAGAGGTTATAGACAAAATAATTAATAATGAGAACAAAAAAGAAAATTTGACTCTACTTATAGACTTGTGCGAGACCATGACCGATGGCTCTCTATGCGCAATGGGGGGCTTAACTCCGCTACCTGTTCGAAGTGCCTTAAAACATTTTGCCGCTGATTTTGGGTTAGAAAAGGAGATGGCCGATGTCACTACTTAAAGAGACTGACTTTGGAACCCCGGAGAGTAAATCAACGCAATCAGTAACTCTCACCATCGATGGCCAGGCGATCACCGTACCAGCAGGAACCTCAGTAATGCGAGCCGCAAAAATGCTGGAAACTTCTATCCCGAAGCTTTGCGCCACTGATTCATTAAATTCTTTTGGGTCATGTCGACTCTGTGTCGTAGAAATAGATGGCAGAAAGGGAACCCCTGCCTCATGTACGACTCCCGTAGAAGACGGAATGGTTGTTCGAACGCAGACTCAAAAGGTCGAAAAGATCCGTAAAAATGTTATGGAACTTTATATTTCAGATCACCCACTTGATTGTTTAACTTGCCCAGCTAATGGCGACTGCGAACTTCAAGACATGGCTGGAGTCGTTGGCTTGAGAGAAGTTCGCTATGGCTATGAGGGTAGAAATCATCTAAGTGCACCTACCGACTTTTCAAATCCTTATTTCAACTTTGATGAGTCAAAGTGCATCGTTTGCTCTCGATGTGTTAGAGCTTGTGAAGAAGTACAAGGCACTTTCGCCTTAACTATCGAGGGAAGAGGTTTCAACTCCAAAGTCTCACCCGGCGGCACTGACTTTTTAAGTAGTGAGTGCGTTTCATGCGGAGCCTGTGTGCAGGCATGTCCTACTGCAACTTTAGAAGAAAAATCCGTGGTTGATTTAGGTATGCCTAATCGCACGGTGTTAACTACCTGCGCCTACTGCGGAGTTGGTTGCTCATTTAAAGCCGAACTTCGTGGAGATGAATTAGTTCGAATGGTTCCTTATAAAGCTGGTGGAGCTAATGAGGGTCATTCTTGTGTTAAAGGAAGATTTGCTTGGGGCTACGCCTCACATCCTGATCGGGTACTTACTCCCAAAATTAGAAAATCAATTGATGAGCCTTGGCAAGATGTCTCTTGGGAAGAAGCAATTAATTATGCGGCGAGCAAGTTAAAAGAAATCCAAGCCAAATTTGGTCATCAAAGTATTGGCGGCATAACTTCTTCAAGGTGCACTAATGAAGAAGTTTATGTAGTTCAAAAAATGGTGAGAGCTGCTTTTGGCAATAACAATGTTGATACTTGTGCCCGTGTTTGCCATAGCCCAACTGGATACGGCTTAAAGCAAACTTTCGGTACCTCTGCTGGAACCCAAGATTTTAAATCCGTTGAAAAGTCTGATGTGATTCTTTTAATTGGAGCCAATCCAACTGATGCGCATCCAGTATTTGCCTCAAGAATGAAAAAGCGTCTTCGTCAAGGTGCAAAAATCATCGTCGCTGACCCAAGAAAGATTGATCTAGTCAAGTCGACTCACGTAGAAGCATCACACCACTTACCGCTCTTGCCGGGAACAAATGTTGCCATGATCAATGCACTTGCCCACACCGTGGCTACTGAAAACTTAATTGATTGGGATTTTGTTAACGAGCGCTGTGATTTAACTGCTTTCAAAAAATGGGAAGCATTTATTAGGCAGCCAGAAAACAGCCCAGAAGTTGTAGAAACAATAACTGGAGTTCCCGCTGAAGAAATTCGAGCTGCAGCCAGACTTTATGCGACTGCAAAAAATGCAGCTATCTATTACGGACTTGGTGTTACCGAGCATTCACAAGGTTCCACCATGGTTATGGGTATTGCAAATCTTGCAATGGCAACTGGAAACATCGGCCGCGAAGGAGTAGGTGTTAATCCATTACGCGGTCAAAATAATGTTCAAGGCTCATGCGACATGGGATCGTTCCCCCACGAATTTTCGGGTTACCGTCACGTCTCAGATGATGTAGTCCGAGAACAATTCGAAGCACTTTGGGGTGCTACATTGCAAAAAGATCCTGGAATGCGTATTCCCAACATGTTAGATGCCGCAATAGTCGGCGAATTTAAAGCGATGTTTATTCAAGGTGAAGACATCGCTCAATCTGATCCAAATACCAAACATGTCAAAGCTGCGCTTGGTTCAATGGAATTAGTTATTGTGCAAGATCTCTTCATTAATGAAACCGCAAAATTTGCCCATGTTTTTCTACCGGGTACTTCTTTCTTAGAAAAAGATGGAACATTTACCAATGCCGAGCGTCGCATAAATCGAGTAAGACCAGTAATGGCTTCAAAAACTGGAAAGCAAGAATGGCAAGTAGTAGCTGAGTTGTCAAAAACTTTAGGTTACGAAATGCATTATCAAAATTCAGCTGAGATTATGGACGAGATTGCTCAGATCACTCCTACTTTTGCCGGAGTTTCTTTTGCACACCTAGACAAAGTTGGCAGTGTTCAGTGGCCTTGCAATGAAGCTAATCCCAATGGAACCCCAATCATGCACGTTGACCAATTCGTTCGCGGCAAAGGTCAATTTATGGAAACGCATTATGTTCCTACCGAGGAACGCACAACTAGAAAGTTTCCATTGTTGTTAACCACGGGGCGAATACTTTCTCAATACAACGTTGGTGCGCAAACTAGAAGAACCAAAAACAGCACTTGGGCGAGCGAAGATTTACTACAAATTCATCCATCTGACGCAGAATTACGTGGAATCAGTGATGGTGAATGGGTAAAACTTGCTAGCCGAGTTGGAGAAACCACACTTCGCGCAACTTTAACTTCGGATGTGCCGCCTGGTGTTGTTTACACAACATTCCACTTTCCGGTAAGTGGCGCAAATGTCATTACTACAGATTTTTCTGACTGGGCTACCAATTGCCCTGAATACAAAGTTACTGCAGTAGAAGTGATGCCAAGTTTGGCTGGCCCTGATGGCGCTAACAAATTAGCTCATTCAGATGCTAAAGATAAAGAAAGACAATTTGCAAAAAATGTCTGAAGCATCTGTTAAACGAATGGCCAATCAAATTGCAGCGAATTTAAAAAACCGGTCAGATGCAAATGAAGCAATCTCATCACATTTAAAGTCTTTTTGGACTCCAGAAATGCTTTCAGAATTGAAGGCTTTGACTGAAAATAATCCTCAAGATTTTGATGAATTAATTATTAAAATTGCCGCTTCGCTCTAGCTCTTCCAAGGCAGGCGAATAAGTTCGACGGCTTCCCCGCTTGCCCCTTTACCTGCTTCAATAATTGCAAAATGAGAACTTGCGGCCAATCCTCTCAGCATCATTGATCCCCAAAATTGAAGTGGTTCAACTAACCCATTATTAACTTTTACCGGGAACAGTCTCATTTCTTTCTTCGAAGTGTAGGCACTATCAGTTAAAGTCCCTGATTCTAAATCTTTCAAAAACCTTCCTTGCATTTTTTCAATAATTGGCATTGCGAGAGTTAAAAAAGATACAAAAGCGGCTAAAGGATTACCTGGCAAACCAACTAAGAATTGATGTTTTGAATTTTTAGCTAAAAACATTGGGTGACCTGGTCGAACTTTTACTTCATCAATAACTAATTCAAATCCTGTCTGCGCTAAAGCTTGGTGCATGAAGTCGACTTCTCCAGCGGCAGTACCACCAGTTGTTAAAATTAAATCTGCCCTACATTCTTTTATTGCTTGAATAGTTTCATTTAGATCATCTTTTATAGAAAAATTTTTACCAACCGTAGCGTCAACCGATCTGATCCAACCTGGTATCTGCATACTTAGCGCATCACGAATTTTTCCATCGCGCGGTAATCCAGAAGTTAGTAACTCATCGCCCGAAACAATAAAGTCCACGGTTGGGTTTTCTATTACATCAAGCTCATCTAATCCGCTAGCTGCTGCTAGCCCGATTGTTGCTGGATTAATCCGCATTCCTTGGCTAAAAACCGTTGCTCCAGTTTGACCCTCGTCGCCAATTACTCTGATGTGGTTTCCGGCAATTAATTGCTCTTTATCAAATAAATAAAGTATTTGATCTTTTATTTCTACAACTTCATGTTTAATAACCAACTCGGCGCTAGCTGGAACCATCGCACCAGTTGCAATATAGATTGCCTCATTGTCAGCAATTTCCTTAGTTTGGCTGCCTGCTAATACTTCACCAATTATTTTCCACGGACCAGCACCTTTGACTGCATAACCATCCATCATTGCGGTATTAAATGGCGGCAAAGGATGCTTAGTCTTTAAATCTTTAGCTAATGTTTTTCCTTCAGCTTCTGCTAAAGGCAAAGAGATTATTTTCTTTGTACCAGCGGCGTTATAGGCAATTTGCCTAGCCTCATGCCAGCTGGGGTTTTCAAAGAAACTGTTCTCTTTCATGCCGATTACGCTAACTGATACTCGACGTCTGACAAACTAGACCCAAATGTTAAGTGTGCAAACCATAGTCATTGCCGGAGGGAAATCTTCGCGCATGGATTATGTTGACAAATTGAACCTGCCTTTGTCTGGGAAAACTCTGTTAGAAATTGCCATAGCGAATGCTGTTGGCAAAACCTTTTTATCAACAAACTTAGATAGAAATTTTGGAGAGATTAAAACAGTTAAAGATCTAGTTTCAGATGGTGGTCCGGCAGTTGGTGTTTGGTCTTGCTTGCAGTTTGTTGATGCTGAATATGTTTTATTAATAGCCGCAGATCAACCCTTTATCAGTAATTACTTGAGCGATTTAATAACTAAAGCAATTTCTCATCACTCAGGGGCTTGGTTGAAGGTCGACGGTGAGCTTCAACCGTTTGCCAGTTGTGTTAAATCCTCACTTCTTTATGAATCACTTAAAGATTCTCAAGGAGTCTCTGAGTCTATGAAGCAAATACTCAATACCTTAGATTTAGCTCAAATTTCAGTTAAGCCTAAAGGCGTATGGGACATTGATACTTGGGCAGACTATTTCTATGCTTTAGGTCAAGTAAATGAAAAGAGTGCCATGACCGAAGAGTGGATTAATACCCTAAGTCAACAACTAGATTTGAGCCTCGATTTTTTAGATCAAGAAGAAATTCTGGATCTAACACGCGAGGTTGCTCATAATATCGAGCGAAAAGCTGCCCCGTTAACAACTTTTTTGCTGGGTTATTTGGCGGGCAAAAAGGATTTGAGTAAAGAGGAAATTTCTAAATTAATATCCGAAATCGAAAATACTATTCAACAGATCAAAGATAACTCAAATGACTAATAGTTTTACCCACCTAGATGAAACTGGAAAAGCCAAAATGGTAGATGTTGGTGAAAAAAGCGACTCTGTGAGAATTGCTAAGGCAAGTGGTTTAGTAACTACCAATAGCCAAGTTTTAGATTTAGTTCAAAATAATGCCTTGCCTAAGGGTGATCTATTTGCCGCTGTTCGCCTCGCTGGAATTATGGCGGCTAAGAAAACAAGTGAATTGATTCCCCTTTGTCATCCGCTTGCAATAAATGCGATAGAAGTAGACATTGAAACGATAAAACAAGGTTTTCTAATCACTGCCATGGTAAAAACTTCAGGTAAAACTGGAGTTGAAATGGAGGCCTTAACCGCGGTAAGCGTTGCGGCTCTCACTGCAATTGACATGATTAAGGCTGTAGATAAATCGGCGATGATTACTGAGGTGAAGCTTTTAGAAAAATCTGGTGGTAAGAGCGGCACCTGGACGCGCGAGTAGTTTCGTAATCAAATGACAACTCCTCGGCTAACTAAAGCAATCAATAGATTTAAAGTAAAAAAGACCGACAAGTCCACAATTGCAACTGACAGTGTTGTTGGTTAAGAGCCTTTAGAAATTCGCACTGAATCTAATGGCACAGATTCGCGCCTTGCCATAACTATGCGAACTCCTGGCCATGATTTAGAACTAACTGCAGGTTTTTTATGGACTGAGGGTTTGCTCAGAAATCGAGACGATTTAATTTCTATTACTAGTTGCAAAGACCCAAATTTGACTCCCGAAGAAGCTGAGAATGTTGTGGTTGCACATTTAAAGCCAGATGCTCCAGCAATTTTAAGGCAACTTGATAGAAGATTCATGATTTCCAGTGCTTGTGGAATCTGCGGAACAACTCAAATTGAAGATCTAGTTAATCGCGGAGTCAAAAAAGTCGCTGCTTGTGAAATTGATATTGATGAGTTGGCAAAACTTCCAGAGAGAATGCGAAGTGAGCAAAATATTTTTTCTAAAACTGGTGGTCTTCATGCTGCTGGGTTGGTTGCGCCCAACGGGGAATTTATCGTAGTTCGTGAAGATGTAGGTCGTCATAATGCTGTAGATAAAGTCATTGGTTTTGCTCTGATGCAAAATATGGTTCCACTCAACGGCTTTGCCTTAGTAATTTCCGGTAGGGGTGGCTTTGAAATTGTTCAAAAAGCTGTAGCTGCAGGAATTGGGGCACTAGTTGCTGTTAGCGCACCAACCTCACTGGCTGTCGAAACCGCTCGCAAATTTGACCTTAAATTACTTGGATTTGCTCGTGAAGGCGTTGCCACCATCTACTCTCCAGAATTTGCGTGATTTCACTTCTTTTCTTACAGTGCTTATATGAAAAAACTTGGCTTAATACTTTTACTATCTGCTTTTGCGTTAGCTAGTTGTACTTCAGCTGCAGAAGAATTAGCAGTGGAAGAAGTCGTAACTGCTTCAGCCACGCCTGAGCCAACACCTACTCCCACCCCAACACCAACTAAAGAGCCTGCTCACCCGGTATCACTACCAGGCTTGATGGAAAAAACTTTTACCGGCACTGATCTAACTCTTGGAAAAATCGAAACAGAAAATTCTGCATACACTCGCTATCAAGTTACTTATAAAAGCAATGAATTCACCATCTCTGGAATTATGAATATTCCTAAAGGTGAGGGTCCGTTTCCAGCATTAGTTCTTGGTCACGGCTACATTGATCCCGCAATCTATACAACTGGTAGAGGCTTAAAGCGCGAGCAAGATTATTTAGCGCGTGAAGGTTTTATAGTGCTACATACCGATTACCGAAACCATGCAGCAAGTGACGATGATCCAAATAATATGTTGCACTTTCGCTTGGGCTATACCGATGATGTGATTAATGCTGCGTTAGCTATGTTGGATTCAGATTTAGAAGTTATTGATAAGAATCGAATTGGATATTTGGGTCGCTCTATGGGTGGCGGAATTGGCTATAACGTTTCAGTTGTCAAACCAGATTTATTTGATGCGATTGTTCTTTACGCACCAGTTAGCCCAAATTACATGCAGAACTTTAATCGCTGGGGTGTTGATAACCCCGAAAGATATGAACCTGTCTATGCGGCATACGGAACACCTGATGAAAATCCAGAATTTTGGAGTAACCTTTCTGCCGAAAAATTTTATGAAAATGTAAACGATCCAATCTTGATTCATCATGGGACACTTGACGACACTTGCGACATTGCTTGGTCCGAAAAAGCTTTAGCTGAAATGACTGCACTAGGTAAAGATGTAGAGCTAATCACCTATCGCGATGGTCATGCTTTTGGGCCTTATTGGACTGAGTCCATGGTTAATACTGTTGAATTTCTTAATGAACATTTAACCTAAAACTTCTGCTCGCTAAGATTTCTCAAGTGTCAGGCAAAAACTTCAGTTTTGAAATCCACTCACGGTTAAGTGATCGACTTGGCCGAGTGGGGGTAATTAATACCCCGCATGGTGAAATTCAAACACCGGCGTTTATTCCTGTAGGCACAAAAGCAACTGTTAAATCTGTTCCGCCAGAAACCATGAAGTCACTTGGCTCCCAGGCGTTATTAGCAAATGCATATCACCTTTATTTGCAACCAGGGTCAGATTTAGTTGACGAGGCGGGCGGCCTTGGAAAATTCATGAATTGGCCAGGGCCAACATTTACAGATAGCGGCGGCTTTCAAGTGCTATCTCTTGGTGTTGGTTTTAAAAAAGTTTTAGCTATGGATCCAAATTCTGTCCAAGAAGATGATGTTATGGCTAGCGAAAAAGAACGCCTAGCGCTAGTTGATGATGACGGAGTCAACTTCAAATCTCATTTAGATGGCAAGATGCACCGATTTACGCCAGAAGTTTCAATGCAAGTTCAACATCAAATCGGTGCAGATTTAATCTTTGCCTTTGATGAATGTACAACTTTAAAAAATACTCGCGAATACCAAGAGCAATCTTTAATTAGAACTTTTAATTGGGCAAAAAGGTGCGTAGCAGAACACGAAAGACTCACTGAAGTTAGAAGCAACAAGCCTTATCAAGCCTTACTTGGAGTAATTCAAGGTGCGCAATACGAAGATTTACGTAGAAAAGCTGCTAGAGAAATTGCAAGTTTAGATTTTGATGGTTTTGGAATTGGCGGTGCAATTGAAAAAAGTTCATTAGGTCAAATTGTTCGCTGGGTTAATGAAGAATTACCAGAGAACAAAC
>JALRKC010000030.1 GCA_023254955.1 Candidatus Nanopelagicales bacterium
ATCCATTGCGGCTTGTAAAGCGCAAATGGGATCAACCTCAGTAACGATTACCCGGGCTCCTTGACCACGTAGCGAATCAGCGCTGCCCTTACCTACATCGCCATATCCACAGATAACAGCGACTTTGCCACCAATCAGCACATCAGTTGCCCGATTGATGCCGTCAATTAAAGAATGGCGGGTTCCATACTTATTATCAAATTTACTTTTTGTAACTGCATCATTTACATTGATTGCAGGAAACAAAAGCTTTTCTTGCTTGTGCATCTCATATAAACGGTGTACTCCCGTAGTGGTTTCTTCGGTAACTCCTTTAATCCCGTTGGCAATCTCTGTCCAGAGTCTTGAATTTTCTTTAAGAGTTTTTTTAATCAAACTTAAGACCACAGCTAATTCTTCATTATCGGCCGATTCTGGATTGGGCTCTTCTCCTGATTTTTCGAATTCGACACCTTTATGAACTAACAGCGTGGCATCTCCCCCGTCATCTAAAATCATGTTTGGTCCTTCAGAATCTGGCCAAACTAAAACTTGTTCGGTACACCACCAATACTCCTCCAGAGATTCACCCTTCCAGGCAAAAACTGGAACACCTTGAGGATTTTCCGCGGTACCGTTTTGACCCACGACTACTGCAGCTGCTGCATGATCTTGCGTTGAAAAAATATTGCAAGAAGCCCAGCGAACTTCTGCACCGAGCTCAACCAAAGTTTCAATGAGTACTGCGGTTTGAACCGTCATGTGCAACGAACCCGTGATGCGCGCTCCTTTAAGTGGCTTGCTGGCCGCAAATTCTTGGCGCATTGCCATTAATCCAGGCATTTCATGCTCGGCGAGCGAAATTTCTTTTCTTCCAAATTCAGCTAATGCCAAATCTGCCACTTTAAAATCAAGGTTTCCGGCACGGTCAGGGGTTAGTTCTAGTTGGTTCAAATTAAGTTCCTTTTTATCAAGGCTTATAGTCTGCCATCTTCTTTATGAATGGCAACCGAGACTCGACCATTAATAGTTGCTTTAGCTGTGGCAGCACCGCTGACCAAGAGCGCTTCACCTGGTACCAGCGTGTGCTCACCATCGGCTATTTCAATTCTGGCAGTTCCTGCTAGGCAAAGCATGGCCTGATAACTATTACTTATTAATTCAACCACGGTATCTTCAAATAATTTAACTTCAAAATTCGACTTTGGCTTATATTCCACCCCGCTTGAGAATTTCTCTACAACATCGTCGGTAAGAACCAG
Source organism: Candidatus Nanopelagicales bacterium (assembly GCA_023254955.1). Next base: position 1,242 of record JALRKC010000030.1, read on the forward strand.
TAGCGCATTTTTTCTATCAATAGGCTTGTTAGTTAATCCCATCCGAAACACATTGTCAGAGTTAGTCATTACCTCTATTGCTTTACCTTTCAAATATTCATGGGGACAACCTGGTGGCACATGTAGTCCTTCGCCTGGCTCTAATTCATAAAATTCAAGTAGTGCAGCGACTAAAACACCCGGGTCCTTTGGGTAATTTTCAATCAAATTTTTAAATACGGTATTTTCTTTTTCGTTTTTAAAAATTTCTGCAATTAAATCAATTCGCTCGCTAATTTCTAGATCAGAAAAACTAAATATCTCGCTGCATTGACTAGAAAAATCCTGCTCAAATGAAGCTAACTTAAGTTGGTGAGCAATTCTTTTTCTATCGCTATTTTTTCTTATCCCAGCAAAAGCCCACACTGTATCTAGGGCAATCAAAATTTCATCTTTACCATTTTTATCACTCAGCGCTAACTGTGAATAATTTTCATTAGCAAATAATTGACTAGGGTGAACTTGAATAGAAAGTGGTTTTGCTATCGCTAATATTTTCACTAAAAGAGGAAATTCAAGCTGGCTGCTTAGTACTGCGCTTGTGGCGACTTCTGCACTCTGGCCCGCGGGGTGGTTGCCAAACCAAAGCTCTGCTTGTGGTTGCACATTCCGATCCGCTTGAAAAGCCAATAAACCATCTTTTTGACCCCAAGGGTAATTTTTTAAGTGACCTCTTACTTTCACAACCTTCAGTCGCGATGACATTGCTTAGCCACCAATGCCGTTAGGACCAGCTTCGGCTTCATCCAACAACATGACCGGAATGCCATCTTTGATTGGAAATTTAGTCTCGCACTTTGTGCAAACAATTTTATTTTCTGCTTCTAGTAGTTCAACGGCAGCGTGTGAGGGACACGGACAGGCCAAAATTTCTAGCAAGTTGGGGTTAATTGATGAACTCATAATTCATCCTCTCTAATTACCTCGAGCACTTGCTCCTGTATTTCCAACAGCAATTGCGGGCTTTCTGCCTCTGCGTTAAATCTTAGTAAAGGTTCAGTATTTGAGGGTCTAACATTTACCCACCAGTCTGGTGTAGAAAAAGTTAGCCCATCAAGGTCATCATTAGCCACTTCAAATTTCTTATTTAGGTACTCTGAGACTCTTTTTGACGTAGCCTTAGGGGATTTAACTCTAGTGTTGATTTCACCTGAAGAGCTATAGCGATTATAGATAGTCAATAGTTCTGAAATCTTTACCTCTTGAGGGGTTTCACCTAATGCCGCAAGCACATGTAGCGCTGCCAACATGCCACTATCAGCAAACCAGAAGTCTCTAAAGTAAAAGTGTCCGGAGTGTTCACCGCCAAAGATCGCATTTTGCTCTTTCATTAACTGCTTTATAAAAGAATGTCCGACTCGAGATCTGATGGCTCTGCCACCTTGCTCTTGAATTACTTCGGGCACCGCTCGGGAACTAATCAAGTTATAGATAATCGCGGCACCTGGCTCGCGTTTAAGTTCTCGCGCTGCAATCAGTGCAGTTATTGCAGAGGGTGTAATCAAATTACCCGCTTCGTCTACGAAGAACGCACGGTCAGCATCTCCATCAAAAGCTATACCTAAATCCGCCTTAGAGTCTTTTACCGCTTTTTGGAGATCTATTAAGTTCTTTGGTTCGATCGGATTTGCCTCGTGATTTGGAAAAGTCCCATCTAACTCAAAGTAAAGCGGTACGATCTCTAAATTCAATCCCTCCATTACTACCGGAACAGTAAATCCACCCATCCCGTTTCCTGCATCAATAACAACTTTTAATTTTCTAATCTGACTCAAATCAACTAACTGTCTTAAGAACTTCCCATAATCATTCATCAAATTTTGATGCAAAATTTGACCCTTGGGCCCAGAATATTTTTCAACTCTGTTGAGCACCGCCTCACTAATTTCGGCCAAACCTGTCGCTTGCCCTACAGGAGCAGCGCCAGCTCGAGCAAGTTTGATTCCGTTGTATTGCGCCGGATTATGACTCGCGGTAAACATCACGCCCGGGATTTGCAGCTTTCCAGTAGCAAAATAAAGCGCATCTGTCGAGCAAAGTCCGATCAAAATTGCGTCTACCCCTTGCTCGCATACTCCGCGAGCAAATGCTTCAACCAAACTTGGACCAGAAGGCCTCATGTCATGGCCTATTACTAATTGCTTTTTTTCACCTCGAATATTCAAAATTTCAACGAAAGCGCGGCCCGTTTCATATGCAAGCTCTTCGTTTATTTGTTCTGGATAGAGACCACGAACATCATAGGCTTTAAAGAGTTGAGCTAAATCTTCTTTGGTCCAATTCATTTAAATGACTCTACTGCAAAAAGAGGCGGCTTAAAATCGAGTTTCTTCTTCTACCGCTTCTTCACGTACCAATCTAAGTTTAGGGCGGTTAGACGGATCTAAACGATCTGAAACTGGCATTCTGGCAGCTTCTCTAACTGCATTGGCTAAAGCTAATAGATCATCTGGAGATGGCGTTTGATTTTCACCAGCAGGCTCCAAGCGCACTAGCTCCCAACCTCTAGGGGTGGTTAATTTCTGGGCATGCACCTGACAAAGATCATAAGTATGCGGCTCGGCGATTTTCGCTAATGGCCCTAATACTGCAGTTGAGTCTGAATAAATATATGTAAGAGTCGCAACTGCAGGCTTAGTGCAAAGTTGTCTCGTGCATCGTCTGAGGTAACTCACGATGACAGATTAGTGAATGTTTTAAATCCTTTGTGATTGGCTCGCCTTGCAATAAAGAGTGAAATTAACTAAACAGCGCTAGCCCGCCGGATCCTTCTGCGCTCACGTTCACTAAGCCCACCCCATATGCCAAACCGCTCGTCATTTTTCAAGGCATAGTCCAAACAATCCGCTCTTACTTCACAAGAAAGGCATACCTTCTTAGCTTCGCGGGTCGAACCCCCTTTTTCAGGAAAAAAGGCCTCTGGATCAGTCTGGGCACAAAGCGCTTTCTCTTGCCAGCCCATTTCATCGATCTCTTCGCTGGCTGCAAGGCGCAACAGTTCGCTCACTAAAAAAGCCTCCAATTGAAGATAAATTACCCTAGGGAGAATTACACGCGTGTAAGACCCCTTTCGTCAAGGGATTTTGCAGAAATATAGGCTTTTTATTAAAAGTGAGACCTATTTTTGGGACGTATAATCCATATTATGAAACTCGCCTGATATTTTCATTCCGGGCCAAACTCGGCAGTTATTCAAGATAGCGCCTGCCTCAATTACCGCCCCGGCACCAACTACTGAATCCTTCATACTTGCCCCGGCTTCAATCTTCACTCCTTCAGCCAAGATTGAATCTTCAACCATTACTTCTGAATCAGTTTGCACCTGATTAAAAAACACGCTGGAGGTAATTTGATTATTTGCACCAACCAAGCAATTTCTACCAATTGCACTGGCTCCTCTAATTAGTGCTGTGGGGTTGATTTGGGAAGAAGCTTCTGCCCAAAATTCGAAATTATGCGAGTCAAATATTGGCGAATTAAACTTCTCAGAGATTAAGTCGCAGGCACCTTTAATAAATGATTTTGGAGTTCCTAAGTCAAGCCAATAGCAATCTTGCACATCTGCATAAACTTTGAACTTATTTAGCAACAGAGATGGAAACACTTCTCGTTCGACTGAAACTACTTTGCCATAGGGTATTTCGTGAATCACTGATCTTTTAAAAATATATAGACCAGCATTTATTTGATCAGTGACAATTTCAGATGCACTTTGGGGCTTTTCTGTAAAGGCAATTACTTCACCATCTAAGGCCGTAGGTACTAAACCAAAATTTGTTGGATCAGAAACTCGAGTTAAGTAAAGAACCACATCTGCATTGTGACGGTAAAAAACTTGTACTAATTGCGTTATATTGACCTGGCTAAGCACGTCACCATTAAAAATTGCCACTGGGTCAGTTGGGCCACTTATTAATTTTTCTGCAGCATTTCTAATTGCCCCACCGGTCCCGAGGGGTTCAGGCTCAAAGGCGTATTCCAGCTCAACACCGAGGTGAGAGCCGTCTCTTAGAGTCTCTTTAAAGATTTCAGATTTGTAGCTAGTGCCCAAAACTATTCGAGTAATTCCCTGTGATTTTGCTAGCGCAATTTGATGCTCAGTTAAAGTCGCGTTTACCACCGGCAATAAGGGCTTGGGCACAGTTAGCGTCAGCGGGTGCAGTCGAGTGCCTGCACCCCCAACTAAGAGAATTGCCTCCATTGGTCCAACCTAGTGAACCAATCCAGAATTCGGCTTACGGCTCGAAGGTTACGTCGTAAGTTGTGGGCACAAAAAGTACCCAAGTTTGACCAGGAGCGAATGCGAATGGGGAGCCCGCTAGCGAATAACTAGTTCCACCTGTCGCAATTGGTCTTGACCAATCAACCTCGAATCTTTGACCGTCTCTCAAAACCACTGCTGTTCCAGAGCCAACAGTTTCGATCAAAGGCGTGAAATTGCCGCCGCTGTCTTTATAAGTACTGTCACCTTGATTGACAAACTGAATCACAATGTTGTTGGCAAAAATTGGAGCGTTGGTATTTGCATCTAGCGCTGGAGCGCTATCTAAGGCAATTACCCATCCGTTGTTGACGGCATCCCATTCTGCACCTACTCGCGAAGATGGCCATTTGGCATTGAAAGTGCTGGTAGCCGTTCCGCCGGTAGCAGCGGCTTCGTCGAACACCAAACCAACATCTTTAGGAGTGCTAACTCCGACCAAGGTTGGGGCTGCTTCTCTCAAATTAATAGTCAAATTGTGTGGTGCCCGCTTGGTAGCTTCCCGGTTATAAACCCCACCACTTGAACCATGAGCCAATTCCACAATGTTGGCGGAGGCGATTTCAGGCAGTAGTTTTTTTTGGGCCCCGCTGTAGGCAAATGCCGGTGTACCAAATTGACCCATTATTTCTAAATCTGAAATTCTGGCACTTCTAACGGGTCCCACTTTTTCTGGCAAGTTGGATGAAAAGACGGCAGCTAAGCGAGTGAGCCCAGCTTCAACTTCTTCTACAAAGACAATGTCAGCATCGGCTAATCCCCACTGCGGCCTTGCAGGATTTACGTTGTCGATCTTTACAACTATTACCGGGTTATCTAAACCGCCGGTTTCGCCGGTAAAGGGATTTATATCAGATGTTTCAACGGGAACTTCTTCTTGAGTTGTTTCCTCTTCAACCGCTGGCTGGGTCTCTTCAGTTGAGTCAGAGCTTCCGCATGCTGAGAGCAAGAGTCCAAGCGTTAAGAGAGTGACAATAAAGAACAGGGATTTTTTGTTGGTTTTCATGCGACTCACTCTATTAATTCGCCATTTACCCTTCCAAGCGGCGCGCCCTAAAATCGAGCAAGATAACCCGATTTTCGACCCAACCTCTAGCATGGGTCAGAGAAAATGAGCGAAAATTCAACTACCAAGCCAAAATCCAAAGTGCGTATTGCGCTAGCAATTGGTTCAAGCTTGGTGATCGGCGTGAGCCTAGTCGCGGGCTTTTTAGGGTATGCCACTCTGCAAATTACCGACAACATTGAGCCAATCAAAGTTGTTGAATCCCCGACACCTGTTCCCGAAACCGGGCCTTTGAACTTCTTACTAATGGGTACCGACACCAGAACTGGGCAAGGTGGCGATTTCGGTAGCGAAGAAGACTATGGCGGCATGGGTCGAAGTGACACCACGATGTTTGTACACCTAACGCAAGATAGAAAATCGGCAGTGGTCGTGAGCGTCCCGCGAGATTCCATGGTGGAGATACCGGTTTGCACCCGTGAAGATGGTCAAGTAATTAATTCTCGTCTAGACAGATTCAATTCAGCTTTTGCGCTTGCCGGCCCTGCATGCACCATAAAAACTTTCGAATCTCTAACTGGGATAAAAATAAATCATGCAGTAGTTGTTGACTTCTTAGGTTTTTCAAATGTGGTAGATGCTCTAGGCGGCATCGAAGTTTGTCTAAATTTCCCAATCAATGAACCTTCTGCAAAAGGTGCGGGAATTTCTTTACCCGCTGGCGTACAAACACTTCGCGGAAGTGAAGCTTTGGGTTTAATGAGAGCGCGCTAGACCCTCGCCGACGGAAGTGATCTTGCAAGAATTAAACGACAGCAAGAATTGCTCGCGATCACCATCGATCAAATTCAAAGAAAAAACATAATTACAGACTTCACAACTTTGTATCGGGTGGCAACTGCGGCTACTTCGTCGTTGAGGATGGATGAGGGTTTAGCCAATATCGATTCGCTGATTACTCTGGCACAAAGTGTAAGTGGGCTTAGAAGTAAAGACATCACCTTCTTAACGGTTCCCTTCGTGCTTTCGCCAGAAGGAAACACTGTGGTGTGGACCGAAGAAGCCAACACCCTTTGGTCAGACATTATTCAAAGTTCAATTCCTACGATTTCTTCCGTGCCAGACGCGGAGGCAACTGTTGAACCCGAGGCGGAACCTGCACCGGAAGAGCCAGCGACTGCGCCTTTAAGTGCGAGTGAAGTCTTAGTAACTGTATTAAATGGAACTCGAAGAGCTGGATTTGCCGCTGCGACTAGTGCTTATCTTGAATCACAAGGTTTTAATATTGACGAAATCGATAATGCGCCCAATAAAGACACAGCAAATACCCTCTTGGTGTATGCGCCTGGAAATGAAGAAAAGGCACAACTGGTATCTCAAGCCTTGCAAATTTTTAATCTCACCGAAGATGCTGAATTAATTGGGGCTGATGTCGTGGTGATTTTGGGTAACGATGCTCCAAGCGAATTCGTTGCTCCGGTTGCCACGGTCGAACCTGAGCCAGAGCCATCTCCAGAGCCGACTGAAACTACTGGCCCACCAACTACCGGCCTGTTTTGTCCGGTCGAATAAATTTAGACAATTAAGAGTCTTCCCCAGCGCAACATTCTAAGCAGCGCAAGGTAACTAATTGTTTCTTTTTTATTATCTAACTTTCCTTCGCTCCAGCCAGACTTCCAGATCTCCCAGGCTGCTGCATTTTTTCTTAATCTGAACTTTGACAATACGTACCAATTAAGCAAGTAAATCTGCTTAAAACCAAATGGTAGATACCGATTAGCTAACCAATAGCGATTTCGGGCGTTATAAAAATAAAAATCGCGATGCCGTTCACTTGGCTCAACTAGCGGGTGAGCAACTTGTAGTTCCGGCTGATACTGGCAAATCTTTCCTAAATTCCAAACCTTCCAAACCAGGGCCACACCTTCGTGTCCATAAAAAAAATCTGCTGGCCATCTGCCTGCTTTTTCAAAAACTTCTCGGCTAATCAAGGTCGCACCCTCCCACAGCGAAAACGCCTTACTTGGTCGGTCTGGATTACCTAAATAAATTCGTGGCACCCAGCGGCGAGGAATTTCTAATCCTTGCGGATCTTCTGGCTTTGGTTGGATTAAGCCAATTTTTGGATTTGATTCAAAGTAGCCAATCGCCCTCGCCAAAAAATCCTCATCAGGTAAGTAGACGTCGTCGTCAAGAAACAATAGGAAGTCCCCTGCGACATGTTCTATGCCGGCATTCCGCCCAGCAGGTATTCCCAAGTTCTGTGGTAAGGCCAAACTCTTTTCATCCGTTTGAGATTTAGGGTCAAAACCGTTTCCTACCACCACTAAATCAATCTCAACGTTTATTTGCCCTCTAACTGAGTTAATAGCTTTTTTTAATTCATTTGGCCTTGAGCCTTGCGTCAAAATAATGCAGGCAATTTTGGGGTTCATAATTACTTTTCAAGTCTGCTTGAATTCAAAATTGCTACGGTATGGCCCACTACTACTACTGCGGCAAGTAGCGTCAATACCTGAAGGACATTTCGCTCAAATCCTGAAACA
>JALRKC010000031.1 GCA_023254955.1 Candidatus Nanopelagicales bacterium
TTGTGTCTTTTGCCATCATCTTTAAGTAAATACTTAGCTGGGTTTTTAAGTTTGGGTGCGTAATAATCGTTTGATCCAGGAACAAAAAAACCTGGCTTTTCAAAATACTTTTCCAGAGCAGTTATTACATTTGGGATGCTATTTTGACTTGACCAGACATCCCCGGTGATAACGACTAGATCAGGGTCAACCTCTAATTGGTTTAACCAAGTAGGCAATTTTTTTTGCCAAGGGGAGAGATGTAGGTCTGATAGATGAAGAATTTGAATTGGTCGATGGTTGGCAGGTAGGAGCTTTACTTGGTACTTACGAAGTTGATAGTTTCTCACTTCATAACCCCAGGCGTAGGCCAAAGCTGCAGCGGAAAGGGTAAAGGCAGTTCTTACCAATGGTGCAATCACCTATTTATCGTTGCATGAGGTCGCCCTTGCATTGCCATGTGGCCTGGTAAGAGAGAATTGAGCCATGTCATTGAAAAGTCAGTTACAGAGCGATTTATCGGTAGCCATCAAAGCTAAGGATCAAACTGTTAGCGGCACTTTGCGCCTTGCGCTATCGGCAATAACCACCGAAGAGGTAGCTGGAAAGCAAGCTCGCGAATTGAGCGATGCTGAAGTTGTGAGTATTTTGGTAAAAGAATCCAAAAAGCGCAAAGAAGCTGCAGAGGCGTTCGCTGCGGCAAATCGTCAAGAATTAGCAGATAAAGAATTAGCTGAATTAAAAGTTTTAGAAAAGTATTTACCAACTCCATTAACAGATGCTGAAGTTGGTGAAATTATCAAATCAGCTATTGCTGAAGCTGCCGAGCAAGGCAACACTGGCATGAAAGCAATGGGAGTTGTCATGAAAATAGTTCAACCAAAAACTGCCGGCAGATACGATGGATCAAAAATTGCCGCGATGGTTAAAGAAGCGTTAGCTTAATCTAAAACTTCGCCTTCTAGTTCTGGCTCTGCAACAGGTTCAATAGGTAGCCCAGTTTCAGGATCAATCACAACTTCTACTGGTTTATTAACCACCGGACCAATACCTGGATCATTTTTTGCAAATTTTGGCTCGAGATTAAAAGACTTTGCTGGCACTCCATCTAAAGCACCAAGCATTGCTTCGCGCCAAATTGGGCCGGGGATCGAAGAACCAAAAACTTGTTTATAGAAAGTGCCATTAATTTCTAGATTCTTTAGCGGGTAACGAAAGCCTCCGCGAGGATCTCCTACCCAAACTGCCGCGGCAAGATCTGGAGTCATACCTACAAACCAAACCGCAGCTGAATCGTTAATAGTTCCGGTTTTTCCACCAGCAGGGCGACCTAAAGTCATACGACCACCAGTGCGGCCAGCAATTGGTCCATCAATCACGTTTATAAGTAACTGAGCTACATTGTCGGCGACATCAGGTGAAAGCACGGTGCGACAAGGACTTTGATTTGTTGCAATCACTTCACCTGTTCTAGATTCAATTTTTGTATAAATAATTGGTGGGCAATATGTACCGCTATTTGCAAAAGCACCAACTGCTGAAGCCATCATTAATGGAGTTACCGGGGCGCTACCTAAGGTGAATGAGGGAACTCGTTCTAATTTTTCTCCGTTTCCACCACGCACTCCCAGTGCTTCGGCAATTTCGGCTGGGCGGCAAAGCCCGGTTAGTTCAGATAAGCCAACGAAGTAAGTGTTAACCGAAAAAGCAGTTGCTCGGTTCATATCAAAGTAACCATCGCGAGTTGAGTTTCTAACGGTGTAAGGCTCGAATTTAGGAGCCCCAACTTCGCAAGCTACAAAGTTTTCAAAGGTTTTTGGGCTGGTGGCATCTAACTTTGTTCCAGGCCCATAGCCCTGCTCAATCGCTGCGGCAGCGGTAAATATTTTGAAGGTAGAGCCAGCCTGCATTCCGCTCGTTCCACCAAGTGCTGCTTCTACGTTGTAGTTATAAGTGGTGTTTCCAATTCCCTCTGTGCCCCAACGGCGGTTTTGGGCCATGGCACGAATTTCACCGCTAACTGGATCAACCATGCTGATTGCAGCTGCCTTCAAACTTGGATCTTCAATCGGAATATATTTTTCGACAGCTTCTTGAGCAGCTTTTTGAGCTTTTAAATCAAGAGTTGTGTAAATAGTTATGCCAGATTCGCGCAAGAATTTATCTCGCTCTTCTAAAGTGGCACCAAAAGTCACATCGTTTCTAATTCTTTGAACAACGTAATCACAGAAAAATGGAGCAACTGAAGCTGTACAGCCGTTTCTAATTGGAGTTGGGTTTAAGTAAGTTCTTACAGACGTGTTTTTATATTTTTCTAGATCGCTTTCAGTTATATAACCAAGGGTAAACATCCGATCTAAAACTTGATTTCTTCGGCGGTCAGAGCCTTCAGGATTTCTTAGTGGGTCATGCGCAATTGGTTGCTGGACAACTCCTGCCAAAGTTGCAGCCTCTAGTGGATTTAGATTTTTAGAACTTTTTGAAAAATATCTCTTAGCGGCAGCCTCAACACCATGAGCGCCGGCACCAAAATAAGAAATATTTAAATAACCTTGCAGAATTTCATCTTTAGTATTGGTTCTCTCTACGGCTAATGCGTAACGCATCTCTCGCAACTTTCGTGCGTAGGAAGTCTCTCTAGCAGCAGCAGCTTCTTCAGGGGAATTAGCAGATAGAACTAAAACATTTTTTACATATTGCTGAGTAATGCTAGAACCACCTTGTACTACACCGCCAGCAATGGCGTTTGTAAAAAAAGCTCTGGCCGTACCACGAATGTCGATTCCTCGATGTTCATAGAATCTTGAATCTTCAATTGCTAGTACCGCGAGTTTCATCCACTCCGAAACGTCATTGATGTTTACTTCAATTCGATTTTGTTCGTAAAGATCAGCAATTAAAGTTCCATCAGCAGCGAGTATGCGTGTGCTTTCAGGTAGCGGTGGTTGTTGCAAATTAATTGGCAATGTATCTACAGCTAAAGAAGCTTGTTCCACAGTGCGGGTCGCTAAAGCTAAAGCAGGCAAAGTGGCAACTGCAAGCAAAAGTCCAGAAATTAGGCTAACTGCCAATACTGGAACCAAAATGACAAGCGGGTTCGCCGGCAATTTTCTAATGATTTTGCGCTTTTTTCTCATCCGTCTCAAGAATAAAGAAAACACTCCAGGCAGACCATATGGGGCGCGGGGATTTGAGGAAAATACCCTCCCACCTCTGGATTTATCTTGGCCTAGGGACTATTTTCTCTGTGTTAGTTCAATCAGAAAGGTCTTTTGAATGCTCGGTGAAGTTTGGGCTGAAACAGCCGCTTGTCGACAGCTAAAGAATCCTGATGACATGTTCGTGCAAGGGGCTGCACAACACCGAGTTAAAAATCTTTGCAACCAATGTCAGGTTAGAAACGAGTGCTTAGCCGAAGCTTTGGATAATCAAACTGAATTTGGCGTGTGGGGCGGAATGACTGAAAGAGAGCGCAGAATTTTATTGAGACGTCGCTCAGACATCTCTTCTTGGAAAGACCTATTGAAATTTTCTAGAGCTAAATTTGATGAAGTAACAAATGCTCGCAGAAGTCGCGTGAGATAGAGTTTTATTTATGACTAAATGGGAATACATCACAGTACCGGTATTAGTTCATGCAACCAAACAAATTTTAGATAACTGGGGCTCAGAGGGCTGGGAGTTAGTGCAGATCATTCCAGGAATGAATCCAGAAAATTTAGTTGCATACTTTAAGCGACCAATCGAGGGTTAATGAGCATGATAGAAGAAAAATTAAATTCTTTAGGAATTCAATTACCAGAGCCAGCAAAACCACTTGCCGCTTATATTCCAGCAAAGCAAACAGGAAACTTAGTTTTTACTGCCGGGCAATTGCCACTTGTTGAAGGCAACTTAGTTGCGACTGGTTTATTAGGTAGAGATATTGATGTCGAGGATGCTAAAGCCGCCGCACAAGTTTGCGTAGTAAATGCGCTTTCAGCCGTTAAGGGTGTAATTGGAGATTTAGACAAAATTAAGCAAGTAGTTCGTGTTGTTGGTTATGTGGCTAGCACGCAAGAATTTACTCAGCAACCAGCCGTGATTAACGGAGCAAGCGAATTACTACTTGAAGTTTTTGGCGATGCAGGTCGTCATGCACGAAGCGCAGTTGGTGTTGCAGTACTTCCATTAAATGCAGCAGTTGAAGTCGAACTAACTGTCGAGATTTAAATTAACCAGCGCGGCGGCTAAGTCGCTCTGTCTCCACCAAGAGAACTGCTCTTGGTTCAAGTTTTACCCAACCTCTTTGAGCAAACTCTGCTAATGCTTTATTAACAGTTTCGCGAGAAGCACCGACTAATTGGGCGAGCTCTTCTTGAGTCATATCGTGAGCGACATAAAGACCATCGTCTCGGCGACTTCCAAACTTTTCGCTTAATTCAAGAAGTGCTTTGGCTACTCGACCAGGAACATCTGAAAAGACTAAGTCCGCTAGAGCGTCATTGGTCCTTCTTAAGCGCTGGGCTAGTGATTTAAGGAGTTCTTGAGATACCCCAGGCCTTCCGCTTAACCAAGGGCCGAGGTCTTCATGGCCAAGTCCTAAAACTTTGGAATCAACAATTGCGGTGGCGGTTGCAGTACGTGGCCCTGGATCAAAAAGCGATAGTTCACCGAACATTTCACCTGGCCCGAGCACTGCTAAAAGGCTCTCACGACCATCAGATGAAGCGGTGCCGAGTTTTATCTTTCCTTCAACAATTACGTAAAGATGTTCTCCTGGATCTCCCTCCACAAAAAGCTCATCGCCACGAGAAATCTTTATCTCAACCATGGTTGCACGAAGTGCACTGGCGGCTTCATCATCTAATGCGACAAAGAGTGGAGCTTGTCGAAGGATCTCTTCCATTTTTCACCTTTTTTAGCGTGTAACTGCGGCCAAGTTTATCAGCGAAGTAGTCTTGTTTCTATGCCGGTAAAAAGTTCTAAGCAAAATCTTGGTAAAAAACCGATTAATTTTAAGAGTGAGACTTTCCAAGACAAGCAAAAAAGGGCGATGGATATTTATCGGCGGCTAAAAAAACTTTACCCAAATGCTCACTGTGAACTTAATTTTAAAAATCCGCTTCAGCTCTTAGTAGCAACCATTTTGGCAGCACAATGTACCGACAAGCGAGTTAATAAAGTAACGCCAGCTTTGTTTAAAAAGTATAAAAATGCCGAGCAATTTGCTTCAGCTAATCGTAAAGAGCTAGAAGAGTTGATTCAGTCAACAGGCTTTTATCGAAACAAAGCTACGAGTATTTTGAATATGTCTCAAAAAGTTTGTAATGAATACGGTGGGCAAATCCCTGATGAAATGGATGAGTTGGTTAAGTTACCTGGGGTTGGCAGAAAAACCGCAAATGTACTTTTGGGTGAAGCTTTTGGTAAGCCTGGAATAACGGTTGATACTCACTTTGGAAGATTAAGTAGAAGATTTGGTTGGACCAAGCAGACAGATCCGGTAAAAGTTGAATTTGAAATTGCGGAGTTAATAAAGCCAAAATATTGGACTGAACTTTCGCAATTGATTATTTGGCACGGTAGAAGACGCTGTCATGCCAGAAAACCCGCGTGTGGCGCCTGTTCACTGGCAGAATTGTGCCCGTCATTTGGCGAAGGCCCAACTGACAAAATAACTGCAGAAAAACTAGTGAAACCGGATTCTGATTTTCAATGAGCATTTTTGATATTGGCGTAATTGCCGCAGGAATTTTATTTGGGTGGAGTGGATTTCGAAGAGGTTTAATTAGAACTGTTTTTGGAGTTATCGGATTAGTAGTTGGCGCTAGCTTTACGATTACGTTTTTACCAAGAATTTTAGAATATTTTGAAATTACAGACTTACCTTTTAGACCATATTCCGGTTTATCGATCGTGATATTTGGTGCGAGCTTAGGTGCATTTATTTTTGGAAAAGTTGCTGGATTACTTCGGGGTGCATTGTTTATCTTTCCATTTTTAAGATTTTTTGATGCGCTAGCTGGATTATTGGTTGCTATAGCTGCAGTCATGGTGGCAACTTGGACTTTAGCCAGTGCGATTTTGGATGTAAGAAGCGAAACACTTGCCCGTCAAGTCGAGCAATCGATTATTTATCAAATTCTTGATGAAAACATGCCGGAGCAACTAAAACGATTCCCAGAATTTTTACAAGGTGCAATTAATGCCTCGCCACTACCGGGAGTTTTCTCTAATTTGATGCAAGCGGTGGACACCGCAGCTCCAGAAGTAACACCGATCCCCACGCCTGACTTAGTGCTTACGGCAACTAAATCAGTAGTAAAAATTGATGGAATAGCTGAAAGTTGTAACGCGGCAATGACTGGAACCGGTTTTTTGGTCGGGCCAGAGCGAGTAGTAACTAATGCGCACGTCGTAGCAGGGGTTGATGAGCCATTCGTTTCATTTGACCAAGGTGAAAGTTCTTACCAAGGTCGAGTAGTTGCAATTGATCGTGAGATTGATGCAGCTGTGTTGTATGTGCCAGGTTTAATCGGAAAACCTTTATCTTTTATTGGGCCAGTTGAAATAAATGATTCAAGTTTTATTGCTGGATTTCCAGGGGGAAGAGGTTTGAGTGTAAGCAACGCGGTAATTGCAGCAAATTTTTCTGCAAGCGGTAAAGATATTGATAATCAAGGTGAAGTAATTCGAGAGGTTATTGTTTTTGGTGGGAAGGTACGTTCCGGCAACTCTGGTGGGCCGTTATTGAGCACTGATGGGCAAGTTTATGGAGTAATTTTTGCTGCTGATGCAGTTCATGAAAACACGGGTTACGCACTTGCTCCAAGTGAAGTTGCACCGATGATTAGCCAAGCTGCAACAAAAGTTGATTCAGTAGATACTGGCGGGTGCGCAGCAGTTGATTAACTTAAGTCTTTAAATTTCTCGACAGTTGGAGGTAGTTCATCATCTTCTGAACTTACGAATTCTTGCTCTGGTCGTTTGATATTTTCTCTTAAGTATTCTCTAGTTTCGCGTGCTAATCTGCTAGCTTCTTTTGTGCCCTTCATTTTTTTGAAAGATTTCGTTCCTATTACCGAAAGAATTAATGCTAACACCACCATAAATACAGCAACTAGTAAAAATGCTGCCCAAGTTGGCAATCCCAGGGCAGCCAAGCCAAATGCGGCAGCAATCAGCAAGAACAGTAATGCGACATTAATCAATAAAAAAGCCACAATAAATAAAGCGCTACCGGCAGTAAATTTCTTAAATGAATCTACTAAGCCCTCTTTTGCCAGCTGGATTTCTTTTTGAATAATCGTGGCAAGATCGTCAATAGATTGCAGAATTAATTGACGAATTGATTTTTCTTCGTTAGCCAAATTAATCCTTAATCTTCACTTCCGCTGGTCATTCCTTGACTGATCAAATTCATGACAGTTGGGTCAGCCAAAGTTGTGACATCACCTAGCGTGCGATTTTCAGCAACATCACGTAGCAATCTTCTCATGATTTTTCCAGAGCGGGTTTTTGGTACTTCTGCAACGATCAAGATCTTCTTAGGTTTGGCAATGGCACCAATTTCTTTTGCTACGTGATCGCGCAGCTCTTTGACAGTATCGGGGCCTTCGGTAGCGCCTTGGCGCAAAATTACGAAGGCAACGATGGCTTGACCTGTCATTTCATCGGAAGCTCCAACAACGGCAGCTTCTGCCACCATCGGGTGTGAAACCAAAGCACTTTCTACTTCAGTAGTTGAGATGCGGTGTCCAGAAACATTCATCACGTCATCTACGCGACCTAAGACCCAAATGGCTCCGTCGTTGTCTAACTTTGCCCCATCACCGGCAAAGTAAACACCGGAATATTGAGACCAATAAGTTTCTTTGTATCGCTCATCATCGCCCCAAACTCCGCGCAGCATGCTGGGCCAAGGTTCGCGCAAAGTTAAGTAACCACCCTTGCCATTGCCTAGGACTTCACCTTTGTCATTAACAATTCCAGCAGAAATTCCAGGTAGCGGCTTCATGGCTGAACCTGGCTTTGCTTCGGTGATTCCAGGTAGCGGCGAAATCATGATTGCGCCGGTTTCGGTTTGCCACCAAGTGTCGACGATTGGGGTTTTGTTTGACCCAATAACTTCGCGATACCAAATCCAAGCCTCTGGGTTAATTGGTTCACCAACCGAACCGAGCAAGCGCAAACTTGATAAATCATGTTTGGCCGGTAAATCGTCGCCCCACTTCATGAAAGTTCTAATTGCTGTTGGAGCGGTATAGAGAATTGAAACTTTGTATTTTTCAACTAGCTCCCACCAACGTGCTTTATGTGGAGTGTCCGGGGTTCCTTCATAAATTAACTGTGAAGCGCGATTTGCTAAGGGTCCGTAAACCACATAAGAGTGACCAGTAATCCAGCCCACATCTGCGGTGCACCAATAAATATCAGAGTCGGGTTTTAGATCGAAAACATTAAAGTGGGTGTAGGTAGCTTGGGTTAGGTAACCGCCAGAGGTATGCAAAATTCCTTTTGGTTTTCCAGTGGTTCCAGAAGTGTAAAGAATAAATAGTGGTGTTTCGCTATCAAAAAATTCTGGAGTATGCGAGGTTGATTGCTTATCAACTAAGTCATGCCACCAAATATCTTTTTCACCAAACTCAACTTCGTTTCCGCAACGCTTAACAACCAAAACATTTTCTACCGTTGGTGATTTTTGAACGGCTTCGTCTACTGCTGGCTTTAGCGCAAAGGCACTACCGCGGCGGTAACCGCCATCAGCTGTAATTACTAATTTGGCACTTGCGTCTTCGATACGACTGCGTAATGCTTCAGCACTAAAACCGCCAAACACCACTGAGTGAATGGCGCCGATTCGTGCGCAAGCCAACATGGCAATAGTTGCCTCTGGGATCATCGGCAAATAAA
>JALRKC010000032.1 GCA_023254955.1 Candidatus Nanopelagicales bacterium
GAGTTCTTTTATTTTTGCGTTTTCAGCTTGAAGTGAAAATGCATTTACAAAATTATCTTGATTTTTAAAATTAGTTTGTATCCAATTACTGTAGAGACCTAAAGGAATTAAGCAAATTAAGATAAGGGCAATTACTGCAGAAACTTTATTTTTTGTTTTTTCATTCATTTATTCGTTTTTTTGTAGATCACATAAATACCAAAAAGCCCAACAGGAATTGCTGAAATGAAACACAGCCAGCCATAGCTAAGTGTGGCAATAATTACTCCAGCAAAAGCACCACCAATTGCGCCACCTAAGTTCATGATTAAATCCGAAGCACCTTGGCTGGCAGTTTTTTGTTCAATGGCAACCGATTCACTTAGTAAAGTCGAGCCAGCAACTAAGGTCGCAGACCAACCAAGCCCTAGTAGGAACAAACCAATGCCTAAGCTAAAAACTGCATCTGGCGCAGAGGTACCTGCGATTAATGCCGATAGCAGCAAGGTAACAACCCCAAATTGAATAGTTGCAATTCTGCCAAAACGATCTGCCATCCAACCCATAACTGGTGAAAGCGCATACATACCAGCAATATGGATGCTGATCACTAATCCAATTACTTGCAATGTGACATCTACGTGAGCCATATGAATTGGCGTCATGACCATAACTGAAACCATTGCGATGTGTCCAATCACAATAGCTAGCAAGCCAATAAAAGCGTTTTCTGATTTTTTAATTTGCTTGAGTGCGAATTTTGCAGAATTATTTCTAACAACTTCTTTTAAATGCGGTAGTAATTCGTAAGACAAAAGATATGGATCCGGGCGCAGACCCGTGGTAATTAGAAAAGCACCCAAACCGAGCATAAACACTGCTAGTAAGTACGGGCCAATTAATTGCGGAAGGCCCAGCGAAGCTGAGATGTAGCCGAAGGGTGCCATCAAGTTTGGCCCGAGCACCGCACCAAAAGTTGATCCCCAAACAACAACAGAAAGATGCTTAGCTCTTAAATGATCTTTCGCAAGATCTACCGCGGCGAATCTTGCTTGATAGCCAGATGCAGAAGCTGCACCTACGAGAAAAGTCCCTAGCAAAACTACCGGAGTTAATGCGTAGGCGCCTCCAATGATTGCAAAAATTGCACCTAAAGATCCCATTGCATAGCCAAGTGCCAGCGCTAAACGTCTGCCACCTTTTCTAGTTAGAGTCGCTAACGGTAAGGCAAGTGCTGCAGCGCCTAAAACACCAAAGGTTTGCGCAAGCCCTGCCATTGCTTCTGATCCAGAAATTGAAGCTACTAATAAAGATCCAGCTGCGACGGTAGCCGCAACTCCGATACCAGATAAAACTTGTGCCGCAGTTAGAACTGTTAAGGTCCGATTTTGAATGGCGGCTAAATGTTCGTCTTGAAAGGCTTCATCTTTATTCATTTGAGTAACTTCAGCCTAGTAGAGGCCTGACTCAAATTTGCGGTAAAACATAAAGACCCCCTAAAAAAGGGGGTCTTTATGTTTAAAGGAGGTGACTTAAATGTTGTAGTACAACTCAAATTCGTAAGGCGTTGGACGCAAACGAATTGGATCGATTTCTTTACTTCTCTTGTAGTCCAACCAAGTAGTGATTAGATCCTCAGTGAAGACTCCGCCAGCAGTTAAGTAATCATGATCTTTCTCCAGTGCATCCAAAGCTTCAGATAAAGAGCCAGGAACCTGAGGAACCGCTTTGGCCTCTTCTGGTGGAAGCTCATAAAGATCTTTATCCATCGGAGTTGGCGGTTCAATTCGATTCTTCACACCATCTATACCTGCCATTAGCAAAGCACTAAAAGCAAGATAAGGGTTGCTTGAAGGATCTGGAACTCGGTATTCAATTCGCTTGGCTTTTGGATTTGAACCAGTAATTGGAATACGAATTGCTGCAGAGCGGTTTCTTTGCGAATAAACCAAGTTCACTGGCGCTTCAAAGCCCGGAACCAAACGGTGGTAGGAGTTCACCGATGGGTTGGTGAAGGCCAGCAAACTTGGAGCATGCTTTAACAATCCGCCGATGTACCAGCGAGCTGTATCCGAAAGCCCCGCATAACCCTTTTCGTCATAAAAAAGTGGCTTGCCGTCTTTCCAAAGTGATTGATGGCAATGCATACCAGAGCCGTTGTCGCCAGCTAAAGGCTTTGGCATGAAGGTAGCTGAGAAGCCATTAGCAAAGGCTACGTTTTTAACGATGTACTTGAAAAGCATTAGCTTGTCAGCAGAAGCGAGCAGGGAATCAAACTTGTAATTAATTTCTGCTTGCCCTGCAGTACCAACTTCGTGGTGAGCGCGTTCTACTTGGATTCCTGCATCCAGCAGTGTGGACGAAATTAAGTCACGCAAATCTGCAAAGTGATCTACTGGCGGAACTGGAAAGTACCCACCCTTGTAAGGAGTTTTGTAACCTAAGTTTCCGCCGTCTTCTTCACGTCCAGTATTCCAAGCAGCCTCAATAGAGTCGACCTTGTAAAAGGAACCCCCTGGTTGATTTTCATAGCGAACTTCATAGAACTCTGCCTCTGGTCCAAAGTAAACAGTGTCAGCAATACCTGAGGCAATTAAATAAGCTTCAGCTTTTGCAGCAACGTTTCTTGGATCTCGGCTATAAGCCTCGTTAGTAAATGGATCTCTAATTGAGAAATTGACTGCTAGCGTTTTTGATTCACGAAATGGATCCAAATACGCGGTGGTTACATCTGGAACTAACTTCATATCTGACTCATGAATTGCTTGAAATCCACGTATTGATGAGCCATCGAACATCAAGCCGTCTTCAAATACTGAATTATCAAAAGCGCTTGCAGGAATATTAAAGTGCTGCATCACTCCGACTAGATCCATAAATCGCACATCAATAAATTCAACGGCGTTGTCTTTTACGAATTTGATCGCCTCGTCGGCGCTCTTAAACATGCTTCCTCCTACGGTGTAACTGATTATGGGTGAAAGATTAGGTGAATTTGGTGTCTATTTCATATCCCTTCTGTTAACGCTGTGTTACGAAAAGCCAAGTAGGCTCTGAGATATGACAAATTTGGCCGGTGTTTGGCAAAGAATTTTCGCCTTAGTTGTGGACTGGGCAGCCAGTTTGTTAATAGTGAGGCTTTTGTTTCCTGGGTTGCCTTTTGGCTCCGATCTTTATGGGGCTTGGACTATGGCAGTTTTTGCTTCCGAGGTGGTGCTGCTGACTTGGTTGACGGGCGCCTCATTTGGTCAACGAATTATTGGAATCGGAGTAGTTTCTTACCGCAGTGATCGATTGAAATTCTGGCAAGTATTAGCAAGGACAGTGATGATTATTTTGGTAATTCCTGCAGTGGTGATGGATAAAGATAAGCGCGGACTTCACGACATTTTGGTAGGTGCGGGAGTTGTGAAAACTCGTTAGCGTCGAGGAACTCTTAAGCCCTTAGGAAGCGGCCCTTTAGGAATCGGAAGCGGGCTTGCCGAAACAGCTCCAAATTTACTTCTTAATTGCCTAACTTCTTTAGGTGAAATCTTTTTCCCTAATTTTTTAATGTGCTTAACTAATTTTCGATAGGGGACTAAGCCTTCTTGCATACCCACAATCATTGTGGTTACTGGAACTTCACCGGCAATTCTTTGTGCTTTTATTTTTTCACTTTGTAGTAGTTGCGAAACTCTATTGGGGGACCCTTCGCCAACTAGCACTACGCCAACTGGTCCTAAAACTCTGTGAACTAAATCTTGTTGTTTGGTCAAGGCAATTGCTGGGGTTGTGACCCATCCTTTTTTTAGCGTATTCAAAATAGCCGCAGCAGCTCCAGGCTGGCCTTCAATTTTTGCATAGGCGGCAGTCTCGGCGCGACGGCCAAAAACAATCACCATGAGCATTAATCCAATTGTGATACCGAGCGAGATGCTAATTATTTGAGCAAATGGTGAAGTAGTTGTAAGAATGCCTATGGCAATAATCGGAGTAGCTGTTAAAGCGAAAACGCCAAAAAGAATCAAACCTAAAAATTTGTCGACTTCTTTGGTTAATTTGTACGTCTGCTTTATTAGTTTTAATTGCTTAAATCGCTCTTTTTTAACTTTGGGTTCTTTTTTCTTTTTATCTTTAGCCATTTAAAAGATTCGACCTCGCTTCAAGTGCTTGCCGGTAGAGTCTGCCAGCCCGATATGAGGATCTCACCAAGGGGCCACTCATCACGCCAGCAAATCCGATTTGATTTGCAACTTCAGATAGTTCAACAAATTCTTCAGGCCTGACCCAACGGTCAATGGGGTGATGTTTTGCGGTAGGCCTCAAGTACTGGGTTATGGTTATTAAGTCACAGCCAGCTGCATGCAAGTCTTCTAAAGCTGTCTCAATTTCTGCTCTGGTTTCACCCATTCCTAAAATTAAATTAGATTTGGTAATCAGCCCAGCATTTTTTGCCATAGTTATTACCGACAAAGATCTTTCGTAATTAAATGCAGGGCGAATTCTTTTAAAAATACGGGGAACAGTCTCTAAATTATGAGCGAATACTTCAGGTTTGGCACCAAACACCTCTTGCAAAAGTTCTTCTCGAGCACTGAAATCTGGTACCAGAATTTCTACTCCGCAGTCAGGCACCGCATTGTGAATTGCACGAATAGTTTCAGCGTAAAGCCAGGCACCTTCATCGGCTAGATCATCTCTGGCAACGCCGGTAACTGTTGCGTAAGCCAAGTTCATTTGTTTAACACTTAAGGCAACTTTTGCTGGTTCTGTTCTATCTAGTGGGGAAGGTTTGCCGGTATCAATCTGACAAAAATCGCAGCGACGAGTACAAGCTGAACCACCAATCAAAAAGGTAGCTTCACGGTCTTCCCAACATTCAAAAATATTTGGACAACCTGCTTCTTGACATACCGTATGTAACCCTTTTTCATTTACTAAATTTCTTATTTGGGTAAATTGTGGGCCGGTTTTAACTCGGTTCTTAATCCACTCTGGTTTGCGCTCAATAGGCACTTGAGAATTTCTTGCTTCAATTCTTAGTAACTTTTTGCCGGCGCTTAACTCTGTCATATTGACTCTAGATTACGCTTCTTGGAAACATTCCGCGTCAGCGCGCCACTCGCGATGAGGCTTTGAACTACAGGCACAACTTCAGATACAGAAATGTTGCGCCCTGCCTCAATACTCATAGTCGTCACATCGGCATCAGATATTCCGCACGGGACAATTTGCCTAAAGGGCGCTAAGTCGTTATTGCAATTAAGGGCAAAGCCGTGCATGGTGACTCTCTTTGCTACGCGAGTGCCGATGGCCGCAATTTTTTTGGGTATTACACCTGAATTGACCCACACACCACTTCGTCCAGAAATTTGTTCACCACGAATCGAAAACTCAGCCAACACATCAATAATTAATAATTCAAGTCTTCGAACATGAGCCACGATGTCTATGGGGTCTGGCAATTTCATAATTGGGTAGCCCACTAGTTGACCTGGACCGTGCCAAGTGATTCGTCCACCACGATCAATTTCAAAAACTTTTTCACCATTGGTGGGTAAATCAGAAGTTTTAGTTGATCTGCCAGCGGTGTAGACACTTTGGTGTTCAAGGAGTGCCACTATCGGCGGATGGTTATCGGTAACTACTTTTTGATGGATTAGTTTTTGCCGATCCCAGGCGGCTTGGAACTCAACGGCTTGCTCGCCAAACCCCCAAAACTCGACTGCGGGCGCTGGTGATGACATATTTCAATTTTAGCTAGATGCTCAAGCCCCACAGGATGCTGTTGCACTCAAAAGCCCGTATTCTAAGAAGGTAAACATGTGAATTGTTTCTCAATTTCACAAGATATCGGAGAGTTTCTTCTGTGAAAGCAAAACATGCTCGTAAAAAAGTTCGCGCGGGAAATTTTAAATTTACCTTTTTAGCATCACTAGTTCTTATAGTTTGGCTGGGCATTACGAGCTTTTTAGGGCCACTCTTTGGCACCTTGAGTAATGTGCAAGATAACGACAATGCAAATTTCTTGCCAAATTCTGCAGAATCCACTATCGCAAGTGAAAGAGCTGAGAAATTCAGAGTTGGTGATGGCTTACCCACAATTGTGGTGATCAGTGGTGATTTAACAGAAGAAAATATTGCCAAAGCTCAAGAATTTGCCTCTGAAATAAAAGACATTGAAATTGAAGACAGTGAAGGAAAATTAGTTGGGGAGTACCTAGCAAGTACTGATCCGATTTTCCCACTAATTTCTGAAGACGAAAAAGCAATTTTACTAAGCGTAGATTTATCTTCTGAAGCAATTGCTAAGCCATTACCTGGTGGAGAACCAGCGCTACCAGCGGTAGTCAAAGCAATTCGTGAAGCAGCTAGTGAAGTTGAAGGTTTGCAAATCAACGTTTCCGGTGCTGGTGGAATTCTGGCAGACTTCTTTGATTCGTTTGGTGAAATTGATTCCACGCTTCTACTAACTTCTTTGGCGGTTGTTGCGGTAATTTTGCTTTTTGTTTATCGCAGTCCTGTTTTATGGATCCTGCCGTTGTCGTCAGCTTTGCTAGCCTTAGCGACTGCTGGTGGAATCGTTTATTTATTGGCCGACAATGATTTAGTTGTTCTAAATGGACAGTCTCAAGGAATTCTTTTCGTACTAGTAATTGGTGCAGCAACCGATTATGCACTTTTGTTAGTGGCTCGCTACCGCGAAGAACTGCATCATCACGCCTCCCGATTCACTGCAATGAAAGTAGCCTGGAGAAATATTCTCGAGCCGATATCTGCCTCAGCGGCCACCGCAATCGCCGCGCTAACTGTTTTATTGTTAAGTGAATTAAATTCAAATAGATCTACCGGCCCAATCGCCGCGATAGGTATTGCTTCTGCCTACATTGTAATTTTGACGCTACTTCCAGCCCTACTACTTATTTTCGGTCGTTGGGTTTTTTGGCCCAGAATTCCAAAATTTGATGATGAAGATGAAAAACTTTCCGGCCTTTGGTCAAAAGTTGCTGCTGGCATAGGTAGACGCCCTCGAATAACTTGGATGGTCACGGTGTTATTGCTAGGTGGCTTTGCCGCATATTCCACGCAATTTGAAGCTGATGGTTTAAGTCAAACTGATTCATTCGTAACAAAACCTGATTCGGTGATTGGTCAAGAAGTTTTAGCTAAACACTTTCCCGCTGGGGAAGGAAACCCCACAATCATTATTGCGCCTGCCGCTAAAGCTGACGAGGTACTTTCGGAATTAGCAGCAATTGATGGAGTCGAAGAGGTTCAACCGCTATTGAATCAACCAGTAGTTCCAGGAGCTCCACCAACAGACTTCACTCCGAAAGTTGTAGAAGATGAGGTATTGATCTACGTAACTTTGGATGAACCAGCCGATTCAAATGCAGCTAGAGATTTAATAGTAGATATTCGAGAAGTTCTGCAAGAAATTGATTCTGAAGTATTAGTTGGTGGCTTTACTGCTGTTAATTATGATCTACAAGTTTCATCACAAAGAGATAATTTAGTAATTATTCCAACTATCTTAGTTGTTATCTTTATTATTTTGTCGTTGCTTTTAAGAAGCTTGCTAGCACCATTGATGTTGGTGGCGACTGTTGTTCTTTCATTTGCCGCAACGCTAGGTGTCAGTTCATTGGTATTTGAGTACGTTTTTGAATTCCCAGGCTCGGACCCGCTCTTGCCATTGTTTGCCTTCGTATTTTTAGTGGGCCTAGGTATTGATTACAACATCTTTTTGATGACCAGGGTTCGTGAAGAAGCACAAAAAATTGGTACACGAGCAGGAATCCTTAAAGGTTTAACTGCGACCGGTGGTGTAATTACCAGCGCCGGAATTGTGCTTGCCGCTACCTTTTCGGTATTAGGCGTTTTACCGCTAGTGCTGTTAGCTCAAATTGGTTTCGTAGTTGCCTTTGGTGTGTTACTTGATGCGATTATCGTAAGAGCCCTACTTGTGCCAGCACTTACCTATGATGCGGGCAGAATTATTTGGGCGCCAAGCAAGTTGAGAAAAGGCCTTCCGTAAAAATTTTTAAAGATTCAATATTGCTTTAGCGGCACGAACACCGCTATCCAAGGCACCTTGAATCGATGAAAAGTTTCTATGGTCACCTGCAGCATATAAACCATCAGCCACTTTTGTATTTCTGGTTGGATTGAATGGTGAATACATAGCAGGCAAGGCATTAAGAATTTCATATTCGGCAACAAGTTTCCATTTTTGAGTCGGAAGTTGATAGAGATTAGCTAAGGCATTAAGTAAAGACTTTTTATCTAATTTGACGTATTCCCCGATGGCAGAGGCGCTAATTAGTGCGGTATTTGGTGGGGCGTAACTCGCTGCGATATTTGAAATTGCCACACTATT
>JALRKC010000033.1 GCA_023254955.1 Candidatus Nanopelagicales bacterium
AGCCGCAGGTGCTGGTTTAGGTGCAACGATAGCTATCACGACTACAAATAATTCTTTTAATGCGGCGCTTCCAATTTTTGCCTTTATTGGGGGAGCTAGCGCAGTATTTGCGACATTTTTAGTATCAGGCAGGTATTTTTCAAACCCAGGGGTATTGCTGCTTTCAGGTATAGCAGTAGGAGCATTTGCTTCGGCGGTTCAGATTTATTTGCAACAAAGAAACACTGAGGTGCTGCGTCCGGTTTATTCCTGGATTTTGGGTCAACTAACAGTTTCTGATTGGAACAACGTTAGCTGGGCAGCACTATATATATTCTTTTCGCTGTTAATTCTCTTTAGGATTTCAAAACTATTAGATGGGTTGATGCTTAGCGATGAAGAGGCGTTCTCGCTGGGGGTTTCGCCGAACAAGATTCGAATTATTGCGGTGGTAGCAGCCACTTTGGCGACGGCAACTGCGGTTTCAGTTAGCGGCTTAATTGGATTTGTGGGGATTATCGTCCCGCACATCATTAAGGGAATTACTCGCAGAGTTACTAATAGGGCATTGCCAACGATCGCTATTACTGGAGCAGCTTTTTTGGTGCTGGCAGATTTGGGTGCTCGCAGTTTAATTGCGCCTGCAGAATTACCTATTGGAGTAATTACAGCATTTATTGGCGCCCCTTTCTTTCTTTTTGTGTTAAGAACTACTAAAGGCGGTTTGAAATGATTCGTGTTGAAAATTTGACCGTTAAGTACCAGGACATAACTGTTTTAAATAATGTCAATTTAGAGATTCAAGAGCACAGCTGG
Organism: Candidatus Nanopelagicales bacterium; assembly: GCA_023254955.1. The sequence goes on from JALRKC010000033.1 coordinate 796, forward strand.
ACTTCAATCGTGGGGCCAAACGGAGCCGGCAAAACTACTTTGCTCAAAACCATGCTTGGTATGACTTCATACTCTGGGTCGGTAACTTTTGAAGGTAGAGAGGTTTATAAAGATTTAAGTCGCAATGTTGCTTTTGTACCCCAAAGGCCAGTAATCCCAATTGGCATGACGGTGATCGAGTATTTGACATTAGGAAGAGCAAAGGTAGATGGATGGGGTAGGGAGCTAAAAAGAGGTCGCCTTTTCATTCAAGAAACTCTTGAAACTATGCAATTGGTGGGCTTGCAAGATCGTTTTGCCACGCAACTTTCGGGAGGCGAAATTCAAAGAGTTTTGTTAGCAAGAGCAATTGTGCAAGAGCCAAAAGTAATTTTGCTAGATGAGCCAACTAGTGCATTGGATTTGCACTATCAAATTAGAACTTTGGATCAGATCGAACTGCTAAAACAGCAGGGGGTAACGGTTATTTCAACTATGCATGACATCACTTTGAGCAATATGTATTCAGAGAAAATTGCAGTGATGAAGGATGGCAGAGTTTTACTAGATGGAAATTCTGACGAAGTGGTCAGTTCTGCGCAATTAAGAGAGGCTTTCGATAACAGTATTTCGGTACATACGCTAGAGAGTGGAAAAAAGGTTGTCGTAGCTTCCAGAGAAGAGAGCGGACGACGGGATTCGAACCCGCGACCCTAACCTTGGCAAGGTTATGCGCTACCAACTGCGCTACGTCCGCAAATAATGCTCTGCTAAAGATACCCGATTGCCCGAGTTGCTCTAGAAGGTGGCGGATTTCCCGCTAGGGTTTTACGCGTGATGGAGTTTGCCCGTTTTAATGAACGATATTTTTCAAAACTCAAAAACGTTTCAATTAACTTGGCTGACTTGGAGAAGCCTGGCTATTGGGTAGTAGTTGGTGGATTTGAGAACGACTGGCTACTGCTTGAGTTTGAGAACTCTCAAGTTGAGGTTCCAGAAATTAATGGGCACTGGCATGGAGTCAATAAGGCGGATTGGACAAGCTCCTTAAGCGAAGAACAATACTTAAAAGCAGTTGAAGTCTTAAGAGAAAATATTGCTCGTGGTGAGGTTTACCAAGCTAACCTCTGTCGAGTGCTTAGCGCAGCCTGGCCAAAAGATAGCGATATTTCAGGTCTAGCAAATTTGCTTTTGAAAGGAAACCCGGCGCCCTTCTCGGCTGTAATTAGCGTGTTTGAGACAAGTAATTTTCGGCTTACTAAAGACGTGCAAATTGCTTCGGCCTCACCAGAGCTTTACTTAAGGCGCGAAGGAAATGAAATTTTTTCATCCCCAATTAAAGGCACTGGCAGAGTAGCGAGTGATTTGACCGAAAAGGATTCTGCTGAAAATGTAATGATTGTTGATTTAGTAAGAAACGATATTTCAAGGGTTTGTCAAGCGGGTTCAGTAAAGGTACCTAATTTGCTTTCAGTTGAAGAGCATCCCGGCTTAGTGCATTTAGTCTCAACCGTTACCGGTCAATTAAAGCCCGACGTCACCTGGGATGAAATTTTTGCAGCAACCTTCCCGCCAGGTTCAGTTACCGGAGCTCCGAAAATAAGTGCCCTGAAATTAATTCAAGAATTAGAAGCAAGTCCACGCGGGCCTTACTGTGGGGCCATTGGATGGATAGATAGTTTCTCAAAAACTGCCCAGTTAGCAGTTGGAATCAGAACTTTCTGGAAGGATAATGATCAACTTAAGTTTGGAACGGGCGCTGGCATAACTTGGGGATCGAATGCTCAAAAAGAATGGGATGAAACTGAGTTGAAGACCGAGAAATTATTTAGTTTGGCAGCGAGCCAGAATGGTTAATTTGGTTTGGGTTAACGACTCATTGGTACCAAGTGAATTTGCTCGCATTAGTGTGTTTGATCATGGCTTCACCGTGGGAGACGGTGTTTTTGAAACCATGCAGGTAAAAAATGGTAAAGCATTTGCGCTAAGTCGTCATTTAAGACGTTTGGAAAAATCCGCAAACTTACTGGGGATTAATTTTTTAGACTCAGATTATCTAAAGACTGTAGTGGCAGAGGTAATAAAAGCAAACGTTGATTTGCAAGCGGCTGGCCGATTAAGAATCACTTTAACCAGCGGCGATGGCCCTTTAGGCTCGGATCGAAATAGCGAAAAGCCGACTTTGGTGGTTGCGATGAGTCAGTTACCAAAATGGTCAAACAGCGCAAAAGTTGCTAGCGTCAAGATGCCGAGAAATCATTTAAGCCCTTTGACTGGTGCCAAAACAACATCTTATGCAGAAAATGTCTTAGCGCTTGTAACTGCTAAAGAATTAGGCGCGGATGAAGCCATCTTGCCAAATGTGGCACAAAATATTTGCGAGGGAACTGGTAGCAATTTTTTTGCAGTAGTTGATGGTCAAGTCGTAACGCCACCACTTACCTCCGGTTGTTTAGGGGGAATTACTCGAGAGTTGGTTTGTGAATGGTTTGACTGCGAAGAGCGCGATCTTCCCTTTTCTAGTCTTGGCGAATTTGAAGCTGCCTTTCTAACCTCTACCACCCGAGATGTTCAACCGATTAACCAAATAGATTCACGAGATACAGATGCTGAAAATGCATTGGTGAAAAGAATCCAGAGTGAATTTTTAGCAAAGATGAGTGAAACAGTTGATCCGTAGATTTGAAAATAACTTAATTCTGACTAACCTTGACTTATGGAGATAACTGGGCCTTTCAAACGCTTTCGTGCTGCGATGAAAGCTAATCCAGTAACCAGCATCGCCTGGAAGTCAGTTGTCGCAACCATAGGTAGCACTTTTATCGTTATTGGCTTATTAATGTTAGTAACTCCTGGGCCAGGATGGGCAGCAATATTTTTAGGTTTAGTTATTTTGGCAAGTGAATTTGCTTGGGCTAGCCGGTTAGTTGCTCCGGTGAGAGTGAGAATCCTCAAGGCAGTTTCTGGCAAAAAACGCCCTCGCTTGATTTGGTTCTTAATAATCAGCGTGGTGAGCATGGTGGCATTAATTGCTACCTATCTGGTTTATATCAATTTCCCTGATTAAAGCTAGCGGTATCGTTGGGCTCATAAGGTCGATTGGCTCAGTGGTAGAGCGCTTCGTTCACATCGAAGAGGTCACTGGTTCGATACCAGTATCGACCACATGGAGAAAGTAGATGTTTATCTTTGCGGCCATAAGGGCGCAGCTTGCGCTTTAGTATTGGCTGAGAAATTCGCTGACCTTATTAATGTGGCAATTGTTGAAAATGACACCACACTAAAAATTAACCCCTATACAGAAACGGTACGAACTTTACATGCTGCAGGGATTAAAGTTTCAAATCGAATTAGCAAAGATCCAGCGAAATCTGCAATCGCCGTGGGCTGGCGCAAGTTGATTCGCCACGAGTATGAGCAACTAGTTATTTTGCACGATTCTTTGTTGCCCAAGTATCGGGGCTGGAATCCACTTTTAACTGCCTTAAATAACGGAGATAAAGAAATTGGCGTTACCGCATTGCTGGGAGTTTCTGAAATGGATTCTGGGCCAATTGTTACGCAAAAGAAAGCCAGCATTAATTACCCAATCAGGTTAGAGCGAGCAATTTCAATCGTTTCTGCGCTTAGTGCTCAGATTGTAGAAAAGTTAATGCCTGATTTAATCGCCGGCAAAAAACTTAAAGGCAAAAAACAAGATGCCAGCAAGGCTACTTATTCTTTATGGCGAGATGAGCAGGATTTCAGAATTGACTTTAAGCAATCAGCGCAAAAAGTAGTTCGACATATTGATTCCACGTCCACGCCGTATCAAGGTGCGAGCGCGCTATTAGATGGAAAATTAGTTCGGATCGAGCGAGCAGAAGTTTGGAAGATTAACCCTAAAATAGTAAATCCGACTCCTGGCAAAATCTGGCAATTAATTGCAGGCGATCCAATAGTGATTTGTGAGAATGGCTTTATCAGGATTCTTGAATTGCGAGATGTCAATGGCAAAAATCTATTGCCATTGACTAAGTTAAGGCAGAGATTTGAATAAATTGGAAGCTAAATGGTAAATGTAACGATTTTGTCTGATGCTGGGGTAGAGGAGCGTTCGGTAGAGGCAGGTACTACTTTTTTAGACCTTTTTGCTTCAAACAAAGAAATAGTGCTCGTTAAAAAACAAGATCAATTATTCGACTTAGCAACTGAAATTAAGGACGGCGATGAAGTCACACTAGTCATGGCGGATTCTCCTGAAGGTTTATCGGTAATTAGACACAGCACCGCGCACGTTTTAGCCCAAGCGGTCCAATCGCTTTATCAAGATGTGCAATTGGGAATTGGCCCGCCAGTTGAGAATGGCTTTTATTACGACTTTCAAATTCAAAACCCTTTTACTCCAGAAGACGTTGCTGCTATTGAAACCAAGATGAAAGAAATTATTAAGTCTGGCCAAAGATTTGCTCGAAGAGTAACTGACGAGTCTGCTGCAAAAAAAGAATTAAGTAAAGAGCCTTTTAAATTAGAGCTAATTGATATTAAAGGCCCGTCAGATGAAGTAATGGAAGTAGGCGGTGCAGAACTCACTATCTATGACAATTTAGACAATAAATCTGGTGAAATTGTTTGGAAGGACTTATGTCGTGGGCCGCATGTGCCTAACACTAAATATCTGGGTGCGTTTAAATTAATGAGAACGGCTGCGGCTTATTGGAGGGGAAGTGAGAAAAATCCTCAGCTGCAAAGAGTTTATGGAACAGCCTGGGCAACGAAAGATGATCTTAAAGACTATCTGCACCGTCTTGAGGAAGCTGAAAAAAGAGATCACCGAAAGCTAGGCGCAGAACTAGATCTATTTTCTTTTCCAGAAGAAATCGGTTCGGGGCTAGCAGTCTTTCACCCTAAAGGTGGGGTGATTCGTCGAGAAATGGAAAACTACTCCCGGCTAAAACATGAAGCAGCTGGGTATGAATTTGTTTATTCGCCACATCTAACAAAAGCACAACTTTTTGAAACCTCTGGTCATTTGGACTGGTATTCAGAGGGAATGTATCCACCAATGAAGTTAGATGCGGAGTTTGATTCCGAAGGAAAAGTCAAAAAAGCCGCCCAAGATTATTACTTAAAGCCAATGAATTGCCCGTTTCATAATTTGATTTATAAAGCGAAAGCTCGGTCATATCGAGAGTTGCCTTTGCGACTTTTTGAATTCGGAACGGTATATCGCTATGAAAAGTCTGGAGTAATACACGGTCTGACCCGAGCTCGAGGCTTCACACAAGATGACGCTCACATTTACACCACGTTAGAAGAAATGCAAAGTGAGCTAGCCTCGCTATTAAATTTCGTACTTGATCTACTAAGAGATTATGGTTTGAGTGATTTTTATTTAGAACTTTCTACAAGAAACCCTGAAAAATCTGTTGGTAGTGAAGAGGATTGGCAAAGTGCTACTGCAGCATTAGAAGTTGCCGCTAAAGCGCAAAATCTTCCCTTGACGCTAGATGAGGGAGGCGCCGCTTTTTATGGCCCAAAGATTTCCGTGCAAGCGAAAGATGCTTTAGGTAGAAGTTGGCAAATGAGTACTATCCAAGTTGACTTTCAACTGCCGCAACGATTTGATTTGGAATATCAAGCCTCAGATGGCTCTAGAAAACGCCCAGTAATGATTCACCGAGCACTTTTCGGTTCTATCGAAAGATTTTTTGGAGTACTGCTCGAGCACTACGCAGGAGCTTTCCCGCCGTGGTTAGCACCGGTGCAGGTTGTGGGGATTCCGATCGCCGAAAGTCATTATCAGTACCTAGATGATGTTGCCGCAAAGTTAGTTGCTAGCGGCATTCGAGTAGAAATAGATAAATCAGATGAGCGTATGCAAAAAAAGATTCGTAATGCGCAAAAACAAAAAGTACCCTTCATGCTGATCGCTGGCGATGAAGACATTGCGCAGGGCGCTGTCTCTTTTAGATATCGCGATGGTTCCCAAGAAAATGGGGTAAAACTTGATGAAGCTATCTTAAAAATTCGCCAAGCAATCGATACCAGGGCGCAGGTTTAACCGTGTATCCAGAAACTGGCATACCAGACGCTTGGCAAAGAATTTGGACTCCGCATCGCAGTAAATATTTGTCAAAGGCAAGAAAAGATGGCACCGTAGAGCAAGAATGTCCGTTCTGTTACGCCCATACGGCAAGCAGTGAATTTGATCTAGTGACTAAGCGCGGTATTACTGGTTACGTCGTTTTAAATCTTTACCCGTATAACGCAGGGCATGTATTAGTTACTCCCTATAGACATTTTGCAGATATCACTGAAGCAACTGATGAAGAACTATTAGAGTTAAATCATCTAACTCAAGAAGCAATGGCAACTTTGCGCAAAGTGGCAAACGCGCAAGGGTTCAATATTGGAATTAACCAAGGTGCGATTGCCGGAACCAGCGTTGCAGATCATTTACATCAACATATTGTTCCCAGATGGGGTGGCGACACTAACTTTATGCCGGTGATCGGGCGCGCAAAAGCCATGAATCAATTACTTGAAGACACCAGAGACCTGCTCAAATCTGCCTGGGTTGATTTGTAAGAATTTATGAAAGCAAGCCTTTATCTTAAAAGAGTTAGCGATCGGATCGTGATTCCGTTGGCTAGGGGATTAGTCAAAGCAAAAGTTTCACCAGATGCAGTGACGATTCTTGGTGGAATTGCAACTGCTTTAGTTTCGGTTTTTTATTTAGCGCAAGGTAAGTGGTTACTTGGTGCAATTTTTCTTTTCTTAGTTACTTCACTTGACATGGTGGATGGTGCCATGGCAAGAATTCTTAACCGAAACAGTAAGTGGGGGGCTTTTTTAGATTCTGTAGTTGACCGAATTAGTGATGGTTTGATTATGGGTGCTTTGGTTTACTATTTTTATTCAGTTCAAAATACTTTGCTAATGCTACTTATGGTGTGGTCTTTGGTCGCTGCAGAAGTAACTTCGTATGCCAGAGCTAGAGCTGAATCTTTAGGGTTTGATGGAAAAGTAGGGATTGCAGAGCGCCCAGAGCGTTTGGCATTTTTAGTGTGGGGGCCATTTTTAACTGCCTTGGGTTTAAATTGGATGCTTTCTGTTATGGCCTGGGGTTTGGCTTTAGTTTCGAGTATTACCGTCTTGCAAAGAATTGTTTATGTAAGACAACAAGCAAAAAGAGTTTAAATGCGGCAAAAGCTTATGGGTTTTTTATTTTCACTTGGGTGGGCAATACTTAAATTTGTGCCAGAGAGTTTTGGGCGGGCGATTTTTAAGTCGATCGCCGGGCGAGTTTATCGATCTAACGGTAGATCTGTTCAGCAATTAAGAGCTAATTTAAAACAAGTGACTGGTGCTTCAAATGATGAGCTAGATAGTCTAACTAGCTTGGGAGTTAATTCATATTTTAAATATTGGTATGAAGCATTTGTGCTACATACGTGGAGTGAAAAGAA
>JALRKC010000034.1 GCA_023254955.1 Candidatus Nanopelagicales bacterium
AGCATCTACAAGAACTTAGAAAGCGTCTAACTACTGCAGCAATTGCCATTGTTATTGGCACAGTGATTGCTTGGTTTTTTTATGAAGAAATTTTTGGCTTTTTACGCCAACCGGTAGACAAAATTGTTAACGAAGCAATCGACTCAGGTCGCGATATTCGCTTAGTGCTAGGGGGAGTGCTTGATGCTTTCTCCTTGCAAATAAAAATCTCACTCGTTGCCGGAATGCTAATTACTAGCCCAGTTTGGTTATTGCAGATTTGGCGTTTTATTACCCCGGGGCTTTATCGTAAAGAAAAGCTATGGTCTTACTTTTTTGTTTCGATCGCCGCACCCCTTTTTGCCGCGGGTGCCTATTTGGCCTATACGGTTTTACCTTTCGGCTTAGATTTACTTTTTGGTTTCACTCCTATTGGGGTCGGTAACTATGTACCAGTTAATACTTATTTAACTTTTTATCTTCGAATGGTATTTGTCTTTGGTGTGGGCTTTTTAATACCGCTAATTTTAGTTATTTTAAATTTTGTCGGTTTACTTGAAGCCAAAACCATAATTTCAAAATGGCGTATCGTCGTACTGTTAGTTTTCTTATTTGCCGCGATTGCTACCCCGACAGGCGATCCAATAAACATGTCACTGTTAGCGGCTCCAATTTTGCTCTTGATTGCCGTTGCCGCGGGAATTGCTTGGTTAAACGACAAGCGTCGCGCCCGTCGGGGTGAAAAAATTAATTTTGACGAGCTTGATGATGAAGAAGCATCGCCCTTAAACGATTAAAAACTAATATCTAGATCTCTTCTTCCAGCATTAAATTTATTTATCGGTGCATCTGATTTATAGCCAACTGAAACACCCACTATTAATTTGTAATCTTCTGGTATTTCAAAGTTTTTTCTAATAGGTCCAGCCCAGGTAGCTAACGTGCCTTGGGCGCAAGTTCCTAAACCGTGAGCTTCGGCTGAAAGCATAAAAGATTGCAAGAAAATCCCTGCATCTAAAACTGAATATTCACGCATTTTGCTATGTACAAAAACAAAAATCGCACATGGTGCATTAAAAAACTCGTAGTTATGACGCCACCAAAGCTCTCGCCCCTTGGCATCATCACGCTTGATCCCTAAAAACTCATAAATTGCTTTGCCGGTAGCTACCCGAAATTTTTGAAGCCGAGGAGGATATTTGAAGTAAGTTCGATAATCTCCATCAGGCCAACCAGGGCGAGTGAAAAAGAGTTTTACCTTTTGCCATTTACCACCAACCACGGCAGGGTAAGCGATATCAAAAAGTTCCAGCAATTCTTTTTTGATGAGCTCTAACTTTTCACCTTGGGCAACTGCTAGAAAATAGGGGTGAGTGTTGCTCCAACTAGGAGACCACTTGGCATCTTCTAATACTTGATCTAGTAATTCCTTTGGTATTGGATCAGATTTAAAGTCTCTAGTTGAGCGGCGACTTCTTATAAATTTTGAAAAATCTTGCATTAAACCTCAACCCAAATTGAATTATTAGCAGCACTCTGTTCAACCGCCGCCAAAACTTTTTGCACCTGTAAGCCCTCTTCAAAGCTCGGTCGAGGGTTAGTGTTGTTTTCAATCGCAGTTACCAAGTCATAAATTTCATGGGTGAATGTCTCGCCATAGCCAATGTGATGTCCTGGTGGCCACCAATTTTTCATGTAAGGGTGTTCTGGCTCGGTTACTAAGATTTTTTTAAATCCAGTCTCTGTTTTACTTTGGGTATTGTCACAGAACTGTAAGTAGCTCATTTCTTCAAAGTTAAACTTGATTGAGCCTTTTTCGCCATAAATCTCAAACCCAAAATCATTGCGACTGCCATGAGCAAATCTAGTTGCTTCAAAGCTCGCTAAAGCGCCTTGATCGGTCTTGGCTATAAATATTGCCGCGTCATCTACGGTTACTTCGCCTTTACCATTGCCGGTTTCTAACGGACGCTCTTTGATAAAGGTATGCGTTAAACCAGAAATCCCAATTATTTTTTGCCCAGTGACAAATTGAGTCATGTCAACAATGTGTGAAGCAATATCACCCAGAGCACCAGAGCCGGCTAAATCTTTTTGCAATCTCCAAACAAGTGGAAACTCTGGGCTTACAATCCAATCTTGTAAGTATCTAGCTCTGATATGAAAAATTTTGCCAAGTTTTCCGCTAGCGACTAATTGCTCAGCAAAACTAATTGCTGGCACTAATCGATAATTAAAACCCACCATTGATTTACCGCGAGCTGTCTTTGCTGCAGCAACCATTGCTTCTGCTTCTTCAAATGAATTTGCTAAGGGTTTTTCACAAAGCACATGCTTGCCGGCCTTAAGTGCGGCAATAGCAATCTCGGCATGAGAGTCGCCACTGGTGCAAATATCTATTACATCTATCTCTGGATTTTGGACTACTTTTTGCCAGTCAGTTTCAAATTGCTCCCAGCCTTCTTTTTCTTGCACCTTTTTTAAGGCTGCCTCATTGCGCCCACAAATTACTTTTAATTTGATTTCTTTGGTTACCTCAAAAAATCGGGAGACATTTCGCCAGGCTTGAGAATGCGCTTTGCCCATAAATCCATAACCAATCATGGCAACGTTTAACTGTTTCATAGCAATGAGTTTATCTAGGAATGAAGAGTAAAAACCCAGCAACTAGGGTGGCATATAGAGCTAATTTCTCGAACTTTTCTTGGTCTAACTTCTTAATTAGCTTTTGGCCCCATAATCCGCCAAATAAAATCAAGGGGCTCATGATTAAACCAAACATGAGCGTTTCGGCAGTAATCAAATCTAACGCCACGTTGAATGGGACTTTTGCAATATTAATTATAAAAAATGCCCAACTCGTGGTGCCCATAAATATCAAAATCGGCAATTTAATCTTGATTAAATAAATCGCCATAATTGGGCCAGAAGCATTGGCACTCATAGAAAGTGCACCAATTAGAACGCCGGTTACTGAATTAATTAAAGATTTTTTTACTCCTGGGGTGTCATCCCAAGGCAAGACTTTGAGGTTTATTCTTTTTTTATTAAGCTCCCAAATTGATGAGAAAATCAAGATCACACCAATGACCCAGCCAACCTCTCGACTAGAAGCGCGATCTAAAAAGGCATAACCAATTAGAAAGCCAACAAAAACCCAAGGGGCTAATCTTCGTAAGACTGACCAGTCAGTGGTTTTACGGTAGGCATAAAGCGCAACTAAGTCACCCAAAATTAAAAGCGGCAAGATCGCCCCGATTGAAACTTTTGGCGGGAGTACCAAAGCCATCACTCCAACGGGCATAGTGGCGGCTGCAGGGAGAGCGCTTTTGGCAAGGCCAATAGAAAAGGTGGCAAGGGCGGCGATTAGAAAACCCCACACACCCAACTCGAGTGGCAGGGTCAAAAGGTCTCCTTAACCCCAAGGGGCCCAAGAATCATGGGTTTGGGTATTCTTGCAGTTCGGGTCAATCGTAGGCCTCAAGAAAAAAAGAAATCTAGGCAAGGGTAATAGTGCAGACTTTTCAACCAAAAGCTGGTCAAGTCAATCGCAATTGGTACGTGATTGATGCCAGTGATGTGGTGCTTGGCCGTTTAGCCACCACCGCCGCAAAGCTTTTACGCGGAAAACACAAACCAATTTATGCGCCACACGTTGATACCGGGGACTTTGTAATTGTTGTTAATGCTGACAAGGTTGCCATGACTGGTAACAAGGCTGTTCAAAAGCAAGCGTTTCGTCACTCTGGATTCCCAGGTGGTTTGACTGCGACAGGTTACGAAGAATTATTAGCAAACAATCCTGAAAAAGCAATCGAAAAAGCAATTAAGGGAATGTTGCCCCATAACAAACTTGGTCGTCAGATGATTAAGAAGCTAAAGATTTATAGCGGTGCTACTCATCCTCACTCAGCACAAGCTCCAAAAAATTACGAAATTAAGCAAGTCGCACAGATAGCCAACTAGGAGAACACGTGGCTGAAAAATCAGAAACTTATGCATCCAGCGAATCTGCTGGGGTAAAAACTTTTACTGCTGGCAAAGTTGCTGCTGGTAGCGGAACTGGTCGTCGTAAAGAGGCAATTGCTCGCGTGCGCTTAGTGCCAGGCAACGGCAAGTGGACCGTTAACGGTAAAGAATTAGCGGTTTATTTTCCAAACCGAGTACATCAACAAATCATCACTGAACCGTTAAAAGCAGTTTCAGTGGATGGAAAGTTCGATGTGATTGCGCATATTCATGGTGGTGGCCCAAGTGGTCAAGCCGGCGCTTTGCGCTTAGGTATTGCTAGAGCATTGAACGAAATTGATGTTGACACCAATCGCCCTACTTTAAAGAAAGCTGGATTCTTAACTCGCGATGCGCGTATTAAAGAGCGCAAGAAAGCTGGTTTGAAGAAAGCTCGTAAGGCTCCTCAGTACTCAAAGCGTTAAAAGAATGGGTCGGCTATTCGGCACCGATGGTGTTCGAGGAGTTGCTAACACCGAATTAACCCCTGAGTTAGCTTTAAGTATTGGTAAGGCTACTGCGCAAGTATTAACAGATCACACTAAAGATCACAAACCCAAAGTTGTAATCGGACGCGATCCGCGTGCGAGTGGTGAAATGTTAGAAGCTGCACTAATTTCTGGCCTAACTTCGGTAGGCGTTGATGTCTTAGTTGCTGGGGTAGTGCCTACACCCGCAGTTGCTTATTTAGTTACTTACTACGCAGCAGATGCTGGTTTTGTAATTTCTGCTTCGCATAATCCAATGCCAGATAACGGAATCAAAATCTTTGACAACAAGGGCCACAAACTTAGCGACAAACTAGAAGATGAAATTGAAAAAGCCCTAAGTGAAAAATTTGCTACTCCAACGGGTGAGGCAATTGGGCGGGTTAAACACTTAATTGATGCTGAAGAGGCTTACATTGCCTATCTTTTGCAAACTATCGAACCTCAAGCTTTGAAAGGTATAAATCTAGTTGTGGACTCAGCTAATGGCGCCGCAAGTGAAATTGCCCCAGAGGTTTATGAAAGAGCTGGCGCTAATGTTTTTGCGATTCATTCGCAAGCTGATGGCTGGAATATAAATAGAGATTGCGGCTCAACTCATATTGAAAAAATTAGTCAAGTTGTTAAAGAAGGAAATTTTGATCTGGGAATTTCTCATGATGGGGATGCTGATCGCGCCCTGGCGGTCGATCAAGATGGCCAGGTAGTAGACGGCGATCAAATTTTGGCAATTTTGGCATTAGATTTAAAAAGCAAAGATCGTTTGCTGCATAACACGGTAGTTAGCACAGTGATGGCTAATTTGGGATTTATGAAAGCAATGAGTAAAGCCAAAATTAATGTTGCCACCACTCAAGTGGGCGATCGCTATGTCTTGGAAGAAATGGAAAAAAACAACTATCAAATTGGTGGTGAGCAATCTGGCCACATAATTTTGAGAAAGTATTCCAGCACCGGTGATGGCATCTTGACCGCGTTGCATTTAATGCAGAGCATGAATAAGCACAAAAAAACCTTGAGCGAGCTTTCTGCGGTAGTTACCAGATACCCACAAGTTTTGATCAATGTGCCAAGAGTAGACAAAGCAAAAATTGAAAACCCAAAATTACAAGAGCAAATCAAAGCTACTGAAGCACAATTGGGTGATGGTGGTCGAGTGCTTCTAAGAGCCAGTGGCACAGAGCCAGTAATCAGAGTAATGGTTGAGGCAGAAACTGATGAGTTGGCTAAAAATAATTGTGAAGCTTTAGCGGCAGTAGTAAAAGAGACTTGCGCCCTGTAAGGTAATTAAATGGGATTTGGCGAGATTTTAGTTTTAGCAGTACTCGGTCTTTTGGTACTAGGTCCAGATAAATTACCTGAGTACATCCGAAGCGGAGTAAAATTATTCAACCAATTTCGCACTACCGCTACAAAAGCCCGCAATGAAATAGTAGAAAGTGCTGGGCTAAAAGATCTTGGCTCAGATTTAACTCAATTAAACCCAAAAAAACTAGTTTCTGAGGTATTAAAAGAGAAACCTACCGATTCAAAAGATGGCAAAAATTACTCTTCTGACATAACTTGAGATTAGGCTTGGCATCTGATGTGCGGAATCGTTGGCTACGTAGGTAGCAAACAAGCGCTAAGCGTAGTTGTTGATGGTTTACGCCGTTTGGAATATCGCGGTTATGATTCTGCTGGGGTAGCAGTAGTCAGCGATGAAAAATTAGAAGTCAGAAAAAAAGCTGGAAAGTTAGAAAAATTACAAAATTTGCTGGGCGATGACCCTTTACCCAGCTCAACTTGCGCAATCGGTCATACGCGCTGGGCCACCCATGGAGTGCCAAATGATACAAACGCTCACCCGCATATAGATCAAAATAAAAAAATTGCAGTAATCCATAACGGAATCATTGAAAATTTTTCACAATTGCGAAGTGAATTAGAACAAGCTGGAACCCTACTAACCAGCGATACTGATACGGAAGTCGTCGCCCACCTTTTGGCTTTGGAATACCCAAAAACTAACAATTTAACTAAAGCAATGCAAGCCGTAGTTACCCGCCTGCGCGGCGCCTTCACCCTAGTAGCAATTAGTGCTGACCAGCCAGATTTACTAATCGGAGCAAGGCGAAATTCACCGCTGGTAGTTGGCAGGGGAGATGGCGAAAACTTTTTAGCATCTGATGTTTCTGCCTTCATCTCTCATACCAAAGCTGCCATCGAGCTAGGTCAAGATCAAATTGTTGAATTAACCAGTGATTCTGTAAAAATAATAAATTTTGATGGTAGCCCTGCCCAATTTAAAGAGTATGAAATCGACTGGGATATCAGCGCTGCCGAAAAAGGTGGCTTTGACTTATTCATGCTTAAAGAAATTTCTGAGCAACCTCAAGCAGTTCGAGATACTTTAGCTGGGCGAATTAATGAAAAAGGCGTTTTAAATTTTACTGACTTTAATCTTGATCAAATTGCTTTAAGAAATATAAAGAAAATTGTTTTTATAGCATGTGGCACCGCTTATCACGCTGGGCTAATTGGCAAACAAGCAGTTGAGCGCTGGACTCGCTTGCCCGCTGAAGCTGAAATTGCTAGTGAGTTTCGCTATCGTGATCCAATTTTAGATGCAGAAACATTAGTGGTGGCAATAAGTCAATCAGGTGAAACTATGGATACCTTGATGGCAGTCAAGCACGCTAAAGAACAAAAGGCAAAAGTATTAGCAATTACTAATACTCAAGGATCCACTCTCGGTAGAGAAGCTGATGCCGTGCTTTACACAAGAGCTGGGCCAGAAATTGCCGTTGCCAGCACTAAAGCTTTCTTAACTCAAGTAGTGGCAGTTGAGCTCTTAGCTTTGTATTTAGCGCAAGTTAGAGAAGTCACTCAAACTTCAGAGATTAAAAAAGTATTAGAAGATATTGCCGACATGTCACATGCAATTGACGTAGTGCTAGACACCATGCCGCAAGTTAAATCAATTGCTCAAAAATATAAAAATGCAAAAAGTGTTTTATATATTGGCCGACAAACCGGCTACCCAGTCGCCTTAGAAGGTGCCTTGAAATTAAAAGAACTTGCTTACATGCATGCGGAAGGGTTTCCGGCAGGTGAATTAAAGCATGGGCCAATCGCCTTAATTGAAAATGAAATCCCAGTAGTCGTAGTGGTGCCTTCCTTAGAGCAAGATCCACTTTTGCACGAAAAAATAATTTCGAATATCCAAGAAGTGAAAGCTCGCGGCGCCAGCGTGATCGCACTTGCGGAAGCTGATGATGAAGTAGTAAGTGAGTTCGCAGATCACGTGATTCGCCTGCCAAAAGTCCCTAGTTTGCTACAGCCTTTGGTAGCGACTGTTCCCTTGCAAGTTTTCGCAGCCGAGTTGGCTACAGTTAAGGGGCATGATGTTGACCAGCCTCGCAATTTGGCTAAAAGCGTTACGGTCGAGTAAGTATAAGGAGCGAATTTGATTATCGGTATCGGAGTAGACGTTGTTGATATGCCACGTTTTGCCGGATCATTAGTTCGCACCCCCGGACTTGCTGCCAGATTATTTTCTGAACGTGAACTCTCTCAACCTGGAGGTAAGGGCGAAAACGCAGTTTCGCAAGCTGCTCGCTTCGCCGCCAAAGAGGC
>JALRKC010000035.1 GCA_023254955.1 Candidatus Nanopelagicales bacterium
TGATGATGGTTGGAATAATGCCCGAAGCCCCAAAAAAATAAGGTATCAACGGAATGAAGGCGCCTATTCCAAAAGCTAAGAAAGACGCGATGCCAGCAACGGTTCCTTTTGGCAAATCGTTAACATCAACTCCAAATTCCAAACGAGCATGCAGTGCAAGTGCCTTTACTTGATCTTGGCTTATTTCTTTCGCCGCCTTTAGGGCAGTTTCTTCACTCATGCCTTGCTCTTGAAACATTTTTGCTAATTCTTTGATTTCTCCATCAGGATCCTTTTTAAGTTCCCGCATCTCTCGGTCAACTTCTGCCGCTGCTAACTCGGATTGACTTTCAACAGAGGTGTACTCACCTGCTGCCATTGAAAAAGCACCAGCTAGTAAACCGGCAATGCCAGCTAAAATCACTGATTGACTTCCGCTCGCACCTACCGCGGCGCTTCCTCCAGCAACACCAACCATCAAGGCTAAATTGGAAACCAAACCATCCATGGCACCAAAAACTGCTGGACGAAGCCACCCGCCTGAAATATCTCTATGGCTTTCTTTGATTGAGGTTAACAAATTACTGATTCGCTTCTTTGATTTTCTCTGCTAGCAGACTGGAATCATTAAGTACCGAGGCATCTAATAATTCATCGTTCAAGAAAGCGCCCGGCGTTCCAGGAACTCCTCTTAGTGTTGCAGCAAGCTGTGAGTTTCTTGCCCAGTCACGATACTTTTCAGATTCAAAACAAGTTTGGAAATTTTCAAAATCTTGACCCGCTATTCCTACTTCTTGTGCTAGATCTAACAGTTGGCTATCAGTCCATCCACTTCCATCGCTTGGCTGCAAAGTGAAAACACCTGCATGAAATTCCAAAGTTTTATCAACATCTACAGCGCAACCAAAAGCCATCGTTGCTCTCAAAGAGGCATTTTTTGCTGACGGATTTCTATCTAAAAAGATCATTGGGTGAAAATAAAGCTCGATTTCACCACGGTTTGCACTGGCCAAGACTTCAGAAAAGCCAGTTGCCTCGAAATTTGCACAAGCCGGGCATTGAAAGTCTTCATAAAGTGAAAGGGTGGGCGCCCCTGGAGCGGAGTTCGCCGGAACTCCATAATCTGTAGCAGCCGATGCTCCCTTCGGAAGTGCGGCGTCTGTGACAAATTCTTCAAGAGCAGCAACTGGAGTATTTTGTACTTCTGCTTCACCTCGTGCCCAAACCGCTAAACCTATGATTGCCGCCACAATCGCGAGTATCACAACTCCACCAATTATTTGAATATTGCGCGTTCTTTTTGCTTCTGCTTCCTGGATTAATTTTCTTTCCTGAGCTGCTTTTTCTCGAATGTCATCGGCGCGGGCCATATTTTCTCCTTTGGGGACATAATTCTAATTAAATGGTTAGTTTCTAGTAACACCTGCTCTAAGTTGCACAGTTAATTCAGCTATCAACTTTTTTGCTACGGCAAAGTCAGGATTTTCTAGCAAAATTCTTACGAAGGCACTTCCAACAATGACCCCGTCAGCAAATCTGCTTACCTCTTTTGCCATTTCTGGAGTGCTAACTCCCAGACCAACCGCAATGGGTAGCGAAGTAATCTCACGCAGTTTGTTAACTAATTCTTGAGCATCTTTTGAGAGAGTATCGCGGGTGCCGGTAACCCCCATCAAGCTTGCTGCGTAGACAAAGCCGTCAACTTCTTTAACTACCCTGCCTAGTCGCTCTTTGCTATTAGAAGGGGCAACAACAAATACTCGATTTATTCCTTGTTGTTCGGTTTCGCTCAACCATTCTGCAGCTTCTTCTATCGTCAAATCTGGGGTGATTACTCCAGCACCTTTGGCCTTAGCAAATTTGGTTACAAACTTTTTTACTCCATATTTATCAATAGGGCTGTAATAACTCATAATTAATACCGGTTTATTTGCTTGCGCAACTTGCTCAACTACATCAAAACAATCATCAATAGTCGTTTTTTGCGCTAAAGAAATTTCCACTGCTTGTTGAATTACTGGTCCATCCATTAACGGGTCGCTGTAGGGCAAACCAACCTCAACCAAGTCGGCACCATTTTTAAGAATTGTTTCTAAAATTTCAATTGATTTAGGCTTGTCAGGAAACCCCGCAGGCAAGTAAGCAATTAAGGCTGCTCGGTTTTCAGCATGGGCTCTATCAAAGGCCTCTTGAATTTGATTCATTAATTTAGACTTTAAACCCAAACCACTTTGCCGCTGTTTCAACGTCTTTGTCTCCACGACCTGAACAATTGAGCACAATTATGTCTTCTTTGTCGAAATCTTTAGCAATTTTAAGCACGCCAGCTACCGCATGTGCGGTTTCAATCGCGGGAATAATTCCTTCTAACTTACTTAATAGAGCAAAGCCTTCCATAGCTTCAGTGTCAGTAATTGGGTGATAACTTGCGCGCTTTGAATCTTTCAACCAAGCATGTTCTGGACCAACTCCCGGATAATCTAATCCAGCGCTAATTGAATGGCTTGCCAAAGTTTGACCATCTTTATCTTGTAAGACGTAACTGCGGGTGCCATGCAGAATGCCAATTGCGCCGCCAGTCAAAGTGGCAGCGTGCCTTCCAGTTTCAATTCCGTCTCCGGCAGCTTCAAATCCGTGTAATTGAACTTGGCTTTCTTCAATAAACGGATAAAAAATCCCCATTGCATTTGATCCTCCGCCGATGCAGGCCACTACTGCATCTGGAAGCCGGCCCGTTTGGGCAAGAATCTGTTCTTTAGTTTCTATTCCAATAACTTGATGAAAATCTCTAACCATTATCGGAAATGGGTGTGGTCCAGCAACGGTTCCTAATAAATAATGAGTAGTCGCAACATTTGTTACCCAGTCACGCATTGCTTCATTAATTGCATCTTTTAAAGTTCTGCTGCCAGTTGTAACCGGAACTACTTCTGCCCCAAGCAATTTCATTCGGGCGACATTTAAGGCTTGTCGTTGGGTGTCTTCTTCACCCATATAAACCACGCATTCCAAACCTAATAAGGCGGCCGCAGTTGCTGTCGCCACGCCATGTTGACCGGCGCCTGTTTCTGCAATTACGCGAGACTTTCCCATTCGCTTTGTTAGCAATGCTTGCCCTAGAACATTATTAATTTTGTGTGAGCCCGTGTGATTTAGATCTTCACGTTTTAGAAAAACTCGAACATTTGCTAACTCGCTAAATCGTTTTGCTTCTGTCAACGGACTTGGTCTGCCCACATAATTCTTTTGCAATTCTTCTAACTCAAAAATGAAAGCCGGATCATTTTTTGCTTTCTCGTATTCGCTAGCTAATTCATCGAGGGCGCTGATCAAGGCTTCGGGCACAAATCTCCCACCGAACGGTCCAAAATGACCGGTGGCTAAATCAATTTGCAAATTTTCTGGAGTAAGCGTCATGGATTAATTCTGCCCTGCTTTAGCGAGGGATGCATCCCGGCAGTCACCAATTCGTGTACCGATAGTTTTGGGTCTTTTGAACGCACAAGACTTTCCCCAACTAGCACTGCATCGGCTCCAAGATTGGCTAAATTCATTAAATCCCTTGGACCGCTAATACCCGATTCAGCAATCAGCACCGCTCCATTGGTTACTTTCGGGGCTAGTCTGGCAAAAGTTTCGGGGTGCACCTCTAAAGTTTTTAAATTTCGTGAATTAATTCCGATAATTTTTGCACCAGCTTCCTGGGCTCTCCCCACTTCAATTTCATCATGTACTTCTACCAAAGGAGTTAGTCCAATACTTTCGGCTCTTTCAATTAAACTCACTAAGGCACTTTGCTCAAGCGCAGCCACGATTAGTAACACAAGATCTGCACCATAAGCTCTTGCCTCCCATAATTGATATGAAGAAACAATAAAATCTTTTCTTAAGAGCGGTAGCTCAACTGCATTTCGTACTGTCTGTAGATCAGCCAAACTTCCCTTAAAGCGTCTCTCCTCTGTTAGAACGCTAATGAAATGTGCTCCCCCAGCTTCGTAAGCGCTTGCTAATTCTGCAGGATCGCTGATTGCAGCCAAGTCACCTTTGCTTGGGCTCGAGCGCTTCACTTCAGCAATTACACAAACACCGTCCTGCCGAAAAATCGGCATTGGGTCAATAGTTTTTTCACGTTTTTTTGCTAATTCTTTTAACTGTTCAATTGAAGTATTAGCTTGTCTTTGCGCTAAATCATCCTTAACGCCCGCAACTATTTCCTCAAGTACGGACATATCTTTACCTAATTTTTTGCTTTACTAGATTTTTCCCAAACGACCCACAGCACGCTAGCGACAGCAGCCAAAACTATTCCACCCCAAAATACGTTCCAGTTGCCACCAATTACGCCCAAGGTTGAAACTATGGACGCTGCAATAATCAAAATAGTGCCGGTCCAGGCTGCCGGAGTTTGGCCATGGTTATCGCTCATTAGATTCCTTTCAGTGCCTTAACTTTACTTAAAGCCCTCAGCCGCATTCACTGCTGCCATAACGACTGCTGCTTTATTTGCGCACTCCACGTCTTCATTTAGCGGTTTGCTGTCTGCGACTATTCCGGCACCAGCTTGTACATAGGCGATGGAATTCTTAATTAAGGCGCTTCGAATCGCAATCGCAAAATCCATATTGCCAGCAAAATCAAAGTAGCCAACAGCGCCGCCATAGACGCCGCGTTGCACATCCTCTAATTCGTCAATTATCTCCATTGCGCGAACCTTTGGTGCGCCCGAAAGCGTTCCTGCTGGAAAGGTTGCACGTAGTGCGTCCAAGCTACCAAACTTTTCTTTTAAAATTCCTGTCACAGTTGAAACTAAATGCATGACATGGCTATATTTTTCGACCTGCATGAATTGCGCAACTTTTACTGTTCCTGCCTCACATACTCTTCCTAAGTCATTTCTTCCTAAGTCAACAAGCATTAAATGTTCTGCTCTTTCTTTACCGTCATTTAATAGCTCTTCAGCAATTCGGTCGTCTTCTTCCGGATCCTCAGACCTATGTCGAGTGCCGGCGATTGGATGCATTTTTGCTACTCGCTCATTTACGGTTACTAGACTCTCTGGACTCGAGCCCACGATGTCAAAATGAACTTGCGAGAAATCATCGTTTGGAACTCTCAGAAAAAACATATAGGGACTCGGATTTGTTGCCCTTAATGCGCGATAAATATCAAATGATTTAGCAGTAGTTTGTTTGGTAAATCTTTGTGAAAGAACTATTTGAAAAGCATCCCCTGCTTTTATGTATTGGATAGCTCGATTTACTTTCCGCTCATACGCCTCACTACTGGTGATTCTGTCAAAAGATTTTTCTGATTCGTCAGAGAATTTAGTTGTTAAGTAAAATTCTTTACTTAGATCAGCTTCCATTTTTTCTATCCGAGAAACAGCTTCTAGATAGGCTTCCGCTACACCATCATGTGTTCCGTTGTAATTAATTGCATTTGCAATAAGCCAAACACTTCCATTTGAGTGATCTAAAACAGCAAAATCAGTTGTTAAAAGCATTACCAGATTTGGCACCTGCAATGGGTCAGGATTGTTGGCAGGAATTTCTTCAAAATGTCTAATTGCATCGTAAGCCAAATACCCCACTAATCCACCTGTTAAAGGTGGCAAGTGCGGTATAGCTTTAGTCGAGAGAAGTTTTAGCGCATCAGCAAGCACTTCAAAAGTTTCTCCACTTAGTGTCACGCCCTTTGGTACGCGACCAGACCAGACAGCTTGCCGGTTCTCCTCCCGCAAAAGTGCCGTTGAGTTAACTCCAATAAATGAGAATCTTGACCAGTTATGTGTCCCATCGGCTGATTCAAAAAGAAAAGTTCCCGGTCTATTTTGCGCAAGTGCTTGATACAGCGCAACTGGCGTAAAAGTATCTGCCAAAACTCTTTTTACCACAGGAATTACTTTTAAGTTATTGGCTAATTCAGCAAAATTTGCAGCGTCTGGATAAATTTCGCCCAATTTATATTGATTCATCATGGCTCTTTAACTCTTCACCAGCCAAAAAACAGGTAGCTGCGTCTGTGTGACAGGCCGGACCTTTCTGCTTAACCGTAATTAACAAGCTATCTCCATCACAATCAGACTGTATTTTTACCAATGTTTGACCATTGCCGCTAGTTTCTCCCTTTGTCCAAAGAGCATTTCGTGAGCGTGAGAAATAGGTAACTTGTCCAGTTTCAATAGTTTTCAAAATTGCTTCTTGATTCATCCAGGCTTGCATTAAAACATCTTTAGAATCAAGATCTTGAGCAATCGCAACTATCAATCCATCTTGATTGAATTTAGGTTATTAATAAAACCTGCAGCATTCTGTTCCATAGCCATCTATTGTTCTACGAATACTAAATAACTAACTGGTTGGGTTAGGACGAACCGGTATCTGATCAGCAGCCAACTCTTTTTTAACCTGCGCAATCGTAATTTGACCGGTATGAAAGACGCTGGCAGCCAATACCGCATCAGCCCCAGCATTAATCGCTTTTGGAAAGTCCTGGAGACTACCTGCACCACCGGATGCAATTAAGGGCACAGAACAAACTTCCCTCACTGCGCTCAACATCTCTAAGTCAAAACCTAATTTTGTACCGTCAGCATCAATCGAGTTAAGCAAAATCTCACCTGCACCCAACTCAATTGCTTTTTTAACCCACGCCAAGGCATCACTTTGAAGTACTTTTTTGCCACCATGAGTTGTGATTACATAGCCACTTTCAGATTCACCGCGTTTTGCATCAATTGAAAGAGTTATCACTTGCGAGCCAAACTTTTCAGCAATTTCACTTATCAATTTAGGATTATCAACGGCCGACGTGTTGACTGATACTTTGTCGCATCCAGCGCGCAACAGTGATAAGACATCAGCTGTGCTAGATATTCCACCACCAACACACAACGGAACAAATACCTTTTCAGCTGTTTTCTCAACAACTTCTATCATGGTTCTTCTGTTTTCTTCACTTGCCGATACATCTAAAAAAACTAATTCGTCAACCCCTTGGTGAAAGTATTCATCCGCTAGTTCAACTGGGTCGCCAACTTGGGTTAGGTTTTCAAAATTAATACCTTTGACAACTTTGCCATCTTTGACATCCAGACATGCAATTACTCTTTTAGATAACATTTTTAATTCTCGCGGTTAGCTATTTTTAGGGCTTGCGGCAAAGAAAACTTTTTGGCATAAAGTGCTTTGCCTAAAATTGCACCTTCAATACCGTGACTTACTAGCGAAACCAATCTCTCTATGTCTTCCAATCTGCCAATTCCCCCAGAAGCAACTAACGGCTTGTTTGTGAATTGAGCAATTTTTAGCAATAAATCAGTATTCACACCCTGGAGGGTTCCATCTTTGGTGACATCAGTGACCACATAGCGAGCTGCGCCATCTGCCTCTAAGCGCTCGAGAGTTTCGAATAACTCCCCACCTTCTTTGGTCCAACCTCTGGCACTTAGTTGATTTCCTCGCACATCTAATCCGATAGCAATTTTTTCGCCATACTCACCAATGACTTTTTTAGTCCATTGGGGATCTTCAAGCGCGGCTGTTCCTAAGTTAACCCGCGCAGCACCAGTGGCTAGAGCATTAGCCAATGAATCATCGTCTCTAATTCCACCAGAAATTTCTACCTTTATATCTAGCGTCTGGACAGTCTTATTTAGAATTTCAAAATTGCTTCCAGTGCCAAAGGCTCTATCTAAATCGACTAAGTGCAGCCACTCGGCACCTAATTCTTGCCAATCAAGCGCCACTTGCAAGGGGTCACCAAATTCTTCTTCTGTTCCTTTGGCCCCCTGCGTCAAACGCACAGCTTTGCCTTGCGAAACATCAACTGCAGGTAAAAGCTCTAATTTTTTAGTCATGCACAAACTCCAACCAATTGTTTATTAACTTTAAACCGGCTAGGCCTGATTTTTCTGGGTGAAACTGAGTTGTCCAGAGGGGGCCGTCTTCAATAGCCGCAACAAAATCTCCATGATAATTTGCCGTGTGTACCAAAGGTTTTTTTATTTTATTATCATCTGAAAATTTCATTTGTCGTAACGCATAACTGTGTAAAAAATAAAATTGCTCATCCTCAATCTCTGTAAACATCTTTGAGTT
>JALRKC010000036.1 GCA_023254955.1 Candidatus Nanopelagicales bacterium
CCAGGCGGCACCTTGCTTTGTGATTTTTCTATTAACTCCGGTAACCAATCCGGCGACGTTTAATATTTGGCCATCAGATCTTTCATCGCTAGTTAATTCGGAAACTGGAACATCACTATTTTGATCTAATATATGCTCTACACCAAAAAGTGGATGATCGCTCACATAAAGACCTAACATTTCTCTCTCAAAATTTAATAAGGTAGATTTATCCCATTCATCTTCAGGAACTCTTAGCGAAACACTTTCGCCGCTTTCTGCCTCCACCACGTCATTGAATAGATCAAATTGGCCAATTGCTTCTGCCCTTTTACTTTCTAAGGCCTGCTCAACTGCTTCAAGGTGAACACTCAGTAAACCCTTGCGACTAGGTGAAATCGAATCAAATGCCCCTGCCTTAATTAACGATTCAATTATCCTTTTTGAACAAACTTGCTGTTCAATTTTCTCTAAAAAGTTAGCAAAGTTTTCAAAGGAACCTTTTTCTTCTCGAGATTTAATGATTGACTCAACAACTAAAATTCCTATGTTTTTAATTGCAGACAAGCCGAATCGAATATTTCCTTCACTCGGCGCGAATTCAGCAGCGGACAAATTGACATCGGGAGGAAGCACCTGAATTCCCATTCGGCGGCATTCATTTAAATAAATAGCTAACTTGTCGCGATCATCCTTAACGCTGGTTAAAAGCGCACTCATGTATTCCGCAGGAAAGTTGGCTTTCAAATAAGCGGTCCAATAGGAAACTAATCCGTAGCCAGCTGTGTGGGCTTTATTAAAAGCATAATCAGAAAAAGGCACCAGCAATTCCCAGAGCGTTTTAATAGCGTCTGGTGAGTAGCCATTTTCAATCATTCCATCTCTAAATGGAATAAATTCCTTGTCGAGAATTTCTTTTTTCTTTTTACCCATGGCTCGACGCAATAAATCAGCCGCTCCTAAGCTGTAGCCAGCAACTTTCTGAGCAATTTCCATAACCTGCTCTTGGTAAACGATCAATCCGTAGGTGTCTTTTAGAATTTCATCAAGAACCGCGCTCAATTCCTCATGAATTGGAACTACTGCTTGTCTTCCGTTCTTGCGATCGGCGTAGTCATTATGTGCACCTGCTCCCATTGGACCTGGACGATAAAGTGCCAGAACTGCGCTTATGTGTTCGAATTCCTCTGGTTGCATAGCTTTCAAAAGCGATCGCATAGGCCCACCATCAAGTTGAAACACACCTAAGGTTTCGCCTTTTGCTAACAATTCATAAGTTTTTGCATCATCTAATGGCAATGCTTCTAAAATTATTTTCTTATTCTGATTTTTTTCAATAAGCTCTAAGCAATCATCTAACACCGTTAAGTTTCTTAAACCCAAAAAGTCCATTTTCAGCAAGCCCATGGATTCACAGGCGCCCATGTCAAACTGAGTTATCACAGAATCGTCTTGTTCTCGCTTCCACATCGGAACTACATCAATAAGAGGCTCTCGACACAGAATTACCCCAGCAGCGTGAACTCCTGGTTGTCGCTTTAATCCCTCAAACCCCTTGGCAGTGTCTACAATCCGTTTTATATCAGGATCTGCTTTATATAAATCCCTAAGCGCAGCAGCTTCTGAATACCTGGGATCAGTTTTATCGAAAACGCCAGCGAGCGTTATGTCTTTACCCATAATTGCTGGCGGTAAAGATTTTGTAACTTTGTCGCTGGTGGCAAACGGGTAGCCCAAGACTCTAGCTGCATCTTTTATCGCGGCCTTAGCTTTGATGTTTCCATAGGTAACAATTTGCGCGACATGATCTGATCCGTACTTTTCCGTTGCATATTTGATCATTTCGGATCTTCTGCGCTCATCGAAATCAATGTCAATGTCTGGCATTGAGATTCGTTCTGGATTTAAAAATCTTTCAAAAAGTAAACCGTGTTCAAGTGGATCAAGTTCAGTAATACCAAGGGCATAAGCAATGACTGCTCCACCAACAGATCCTCTACCTGGGCCAACTCGAATTCCCGTTTCTTTTGCATGTCGAATCAAGTCAGCAACCACTAAAAAATAACTAGGAAATCCCATTTGATCTACGATTTTCAACTCGTACTGTGCTTGTTTTAAGTGAGCTTCAGGGATACCTGCAGCAAAGCGCTGCTTCAAACCTTTCATAACTTCTTTTTCCAGCCAGCTAGATTCCGTCTCGCCTTCGGGTACCGCGAAAGATGGCATTAAGTTCCCACCTTCTTGCAATTCGACCTTGCACCTTTCAGCGATTAATAAGGTGTTGCTGATTGCCTCCGGAAAATCCTTCCAGAGGGATTTCATCTCTTCGGCAGATTTTAAATAAAAATCTTGAGCATCAAATTTAAAGCGATTTGGATCATCTAGCGTTGAGCGAGTTCCAATGCAAAGCAGTGCTTCATGAATTGGCGCATGTTCTGCTTTTACATAATGCAGATCATTGGTTGCGACTAAAGGCAGACCTAACTTTTTTGCGATCTCCAAAAGGCCAGGCATTGTCTTGCGCTCAATGTCTAAGCCATGATCCATTAATTCAGCAAAATAGTTTTCTTTACCTAGAATTTCTTGCATTCGGGCAGCAGCTTGTAGTGCTTTTTCATTTTCACCGGCTTGTAACCAACGATTTACTTCGCCAGAAGGACACCCGGTAGTGCCGATAAGACCCTTGCCACTGTCTATAAGCAACTCTTCATCAATGCGTGGTTTGTGATAATAACCATCAAAACTTGCCCGCGATGAGATCTTGAAGAGATTGCTTAGGCCTTGATTATTTTCGGCCCACAGTGTCATATGGGTATAGGCCGCTTTACCTTTTCCGGCGAACTCTTCGTCTTCTGAATTATTTACCCCAAGACCAAATTCGATCGGAGATCGAGTAGTGCGTCCTTGCGGTGCAAAATAGGCCTCTACTCCAATAATCGGATTTATACCACGAGTTTTTGCCGCTTTATAAAAGTCATAAACGCCATAAAGATAACCATGATCGGTAATCGCGACAGCTGGCATATTTTGTTGCTTTACTTCATCTAGCAATTCACCAATTCGGGCCGCACCGTCAAGCATTGAGTATTCGGTATGTACATGTAGGTGTACAAAATCCGAATTAGCCACGAAAACTCCTAGATAAAAATACGAAGAACGATATCTTCAGATTCAGCAGATCCAAGACTAGTAAGGATGGCGAAAATTTCATCTCAAGCAAATTTTTCGAGTGTCTTAGCGGCTAGTAAGCATTTTGCAGAATTTCCAAAGCTTTTTGCAAATCTGGACTGTAGTTAGATTTAAAGTTCATAGTTACTCCAGTCACAGGGTGCACAAAACTCAATTCCACTGCATGCAGCCACTGACGATCTAGGCCTAAGCGCTTGGTGAGAGTTGGGTCTGCACCATAAAGTGCATCACCCACGCAGGGGTGGCGAATCGCTTGCATGTGAACGCGAATTTGATGAGTTCGCCCAGTTTCTAGCCTAACTTCTAATAAAGATGCGTGCGCCCAAGTTTCTAATATTCGATAATGCGTAGTGCTGGGTTTACCAGATTCTAAAACTCCAAACTTATGACTTTGGCCAGGTAAGCGATCTATCGGAGCTTCAATTGTTCCTTCCACCGGATCAGGATGCCCTTGAACAAGTGCATGATAAATTTTTACAACTTCACGGTTTCTAAACTGGTTTTTTAAGTTCGCATAAGCCACTTCACTTAAGGCAATTACCATCAATCCCGTGGTACCGACATCAAGCCTTTGCACGATTCCTTGGCGCTCACTTGCTCCACTGGTAGCCGGGAAAATTCCTTGCGCCTTTAATCCGGCAACCACAGTTGCACCACTCCAGCCAATGCTGGCATGAACCGCCACATCTTTAGGTTTGTCGATAATCACCAAGTCTTCATCTTGATAAAGGACGTCGATGGGTTTATCTGGTGCAACATCTAGCAGTTCTGATTTTGGTAAATCCAAGTCAGCTTCAATCAAGTCATCTTTTTGTACCCGATATGACTTATCAAGCGCCCTACCATTTACTAACACTTGTCCGATATTAATTAGTTCAACAGCCTTACTTCGCGATACTTCGCTCACGCTTGCCAGATACTGATCAAGACGGGTATCGACTAATTCGTCACTGACCTGATACTGCATGATTAGCGTTGCTTCTCATCTATCTTGAAAACAGTAAGAAATACGATCAAGACTGCCGCAATAGTTATAAAGGCATCGGCGAGGTTAAAAATTGAAAAATTCTTTACCGCAAGGTAATCCACGACGGCCCCACGTAATGGACCAGGGCTTCGCAAAATTCGATCCAGCAAATTGCCTGCCGCTCCCCCCATCATGAATCCAAGAGTTAAGAGCCAATAGAAATTAGTAAAGTTCTTGCTCATGGCATATATCAAGCCAATTACTAATACTGCCAGTGCACTAAAAACATAGGTGAAAGTCGATCCAAAGCCGAAAGCAGCGCCGGTGTTACGGGAGACCTCCAACCAAACCCAAGAATCATTAATCAAAGCTCCTGGCGGGATTAACGATATTTTCGATTCACCCTCCAGATTGGCCACCACCCAATATTTAAGTAACTGATCGATGGCCACAATTGCTAATGCCAAGAATAAAACTTTTTTTCGTGGGTTAAAGGTTGATTGACTCACGTGAGACAGACTACGCGTAGGCTAATGCAGGTTAGTTTTTTGACAGGAGGATCTGAATGTACCGAGAGATTGGTACTCGGATTGACCTGTCTGAGATGGAGCATGAAGTCCTCAAATTTTGGAAGTCAGAGTCGATATTCGAAAAATCGGTCGCCAGCAGATCTGATTCCCCCACTTGGATTTTTTACGAAGGTCCTCCTACTGCCAATGGGTTACCCGGGGCACATCACGTAGAAGCCAGAGTTTTCAAAGATGTGTTCCCGCGATATCGAACAATGCGCGGGCTGCAGGTGCCAAGGCGTGCCGGTTGGGATTGCCATGGTTTACCTGTGGAGTTAGCAGTAGAAAAAGAGTTGGGTTTTACTGGCAAGACAGACATCGAAGAATATGGTGTTGCCGAATTTAATGAGGCTTGTCGTCAGTCGGTACTTCGTCATGTTGATGCATTTACTCGCATGACCGACCGAATGGGTTACTGGGTTGACTTTGATGAAGCTTATTGGACGATGAGTCCTCAATACATTGAATCAGTCTGGTGGTCACTTTCTGAAATTCACAAGAAAGGCCTATTAGTTCAAGACTTTAGGGTTTCACCCTATTGCCCAAGATGTGGCACCGGATTAAGTGATCACGAAGTTGCCCAGGGTTATCAAGATGTTGTTGATCGATCAATTTACGTTAAATTCAAAATTACTTCTGGCAAATTACTTGATGAATTTAGTGACGTTTCCCTTTTAGTATGGACGACCACCCCTTGGACGCTTATTAGTAATACCGCTGTTGCGGTCGGTAGCGAAATTGTTTACCAGGTAATTGAATCTCTGGGCGAAAAATACGTTGTAGCTAAAGAACTAGTAGCCAATCTTTTTGAAGAATTTACCGTTTTAAAAGAATTGAGCGGAGCTGAATTAGTTGGCCACAATTACCAACCGCCATTCTCGTTAAAACAATTCCAGGAACACAAGAGCGAGAAACTACATTCAGTTCTTGCTGCAGATTTTGTCACAACTAGTGACGGTTCAGGAATCGTTCACCTAGCACCCGCCTTTGGTGCTGACGATATGCGAACCTGTCGAATAAATTCACTTCCCGTAATAAATCCAGTACTACCGAATGGTGTTTTTGACGAGTCTTTTGACTTAATCAAAGGTCAATTCTTCAAAGATGCAGATCGCATAATTATTAAGAATCTATCGAGCACCGGCTTGCTGTTTAAAGAGACTCCTTATAAGCACTCTTACCCACATTGCTGGCGCTGCAAAACTCCATTGATGTATTACGCACAACCAGCTTGGTACATAAAAACAACATCAATAAAAGAAAAGTTAATTGCAGAAAACCAAAAAACCAATTGGTTCCCAGAGACAATTAAGAATGGACGCTACGGAGACTGGCTAGATAACAACGTAGATTGGGCGCTTTCGCGAAATCGCTACTGGGGAACCCCCTTGCCGATTTGGATCTGTCAAGATCAACATCAAACTGCAGTTGCTTCTTTGACCGAGCTAAGTCAATTAGCTGGAAAAGATGTATCGCAAATTGATCCCCATCGTCCCTTCGTAGATGAAATTGTTATTAAGTGCCCAACTTGTGGCGGAGAGGCAACTCGCGTACCCGAGGTAATCGATTGTTGGTACGACTCAGGATCAATGCCTTTTGCTCAAATTTTCTACCCGCAGCAAAACCAAGATATCTTTAAAGATAACTACCCGGCAGATTTTATTTGTGAAGCAATTGATCAAACCCGTGGCTGGTTTTATACGCTAATGGCAATCGGAACTTTAGTTTTCGAGCAAAGTTCTTTCAAAAACGTTGTCGCCCTCGGTCATATTTTGGATGAAAAAGGGCGAAAGATGTCCAAGCACCTCGGAAACGTACTAGAGCCAATTGAATTAATGGACCAACACGGCGCTGACTCGGTTCGTTGGTTCATGTTGGCAGCAGGCTCGCCTTGGCAATCACGTCGTCTTGGACATTCGGCAATTAGTGAAGTAACTAGGAAAGTCTTGCTCACCTTGCTAAACAGCGCTTCATTCTTATCGCTTTACGGACGACTCAGCGATGTCGACTTTTTGAAACAACAAAAACCCGTTCGCCAAAGGCCAAGTTTAGATCGCTGGATAATTTCTTTAACTAATCAAACTGCCAATCAAGTAGCGGCGGCACTTGATAATTTTGACACCCAGCGGGCAGGCCGATTACTAGCTGAAGCAGTGGATGATCTTTCCAATTGGTACGTGAGAAGAAGTAGAAGAAGATTCTGGGATTCGGACCCAGATGCACTGGCAACCTTGCATCAAGCGCTCCGAACTTTAACTTTAATAATGGCACCATTTATTCCTTTTATTACCGAAAAGCTTTGGCAAGATTTATTTAGAACCACCACAGACGAAAACACTGAATCTGTGCACTTAGCTAATTGGCCTGAATTTGCTGATGATGAAATTGATCAAACCCTACTTTCGCAAATGCAGTTAGTTAGAAACCTTGTGGAGCTAGGTAGAAGCGCTCGAGCTGAATCAAAAATTAAAAATCGCCAACCCTTGGCTCGTGCCTTGATCGTGGCCCAAGGCTGGAGTGAAATTTCTCCAGAAGTACAAAATCAACTTCTTGAAGAGTTAAATATCTTAAATTTAGAATCGATTGATCAAACTCAAGATTTGGTTGATGTGTCTATCAAAGCCAACTTTAGAAACTTAGGATCCCGCTTTGGCTCAAAGACCAATCAAATCGCCCAATATATTAAAAACGAGCTCACCGCAGAAGATATCTCTCACTTAAGAAAATCAGGAGAATTAAAAGTTGATTTTGAAGGTGAAGAAATTGTTTTGGTTTTAGCTGATCTAATAATTACTGAGACACCTCGAACTGGCTGGGCAGTGGCTAGTGCCGATGCAGCAACTGTGGCATTAGATCTGGAACTTACGGATGAATTAAAGGCTATGGGCCTTGCTCGCGAGGTTATAAGACTGATCCAAGAACACAGAAAGCTCTCTGGCTTTGATGTCTCTGACCGAATTTATGTTAATTTCACAACTGAGAGCGATGAATTAGCAGCGGCAATAAAGATTCATGCAGATGAGATCGC
>JALRKC010000037.1 GCA_023254955.1 Candidatus Nanopelagicales bacterium
AGAGGCGATGTGGTGGTAATTCGTTATGAAGGACCACAAGGTGGCCCAGGAATGCGCGAGATGCTCGCAGTAACCGCCGCGATCAAAGGTGCAGGTTTAGGCAAAGACGTAATGCTTGTTACAGATGGAAGATTCTCTGGCGCAACTGCAGGTTTCTGCATTGGGCACGTTGCACCAGAAGCAACTCAAGGTGGCCCGATTGGACTCGCTAAAACTGGCGATCGCATCCGACTTGATATGAACGCTAAGACATTAGATCTCTTGGTAGACCCAATTGAGTTAGACAAGCGCAAAGCCGAGTTCAAGCCTGCTGAGCCTAGATACACCACTGGAGTTTTAGGTAAATACGCAAAATTGGTTGGTTCTGCAGCCAATGGCGCTGTATGTGACTGAGTTCCATCTCTCACCCGGATCTTGTGGGGTCAGGCTTAATGCGTTAACCTATGAGGCACATGCTTAACAATCTCGTAGTAGTTAGCAAGCGCGTCGGCTAGTTAAGACCCAGCCAGCGCGCCACCCTCCGATGCCTTAGGGCCGGGGGGTTTTTTGTTACTCGAGTGAGGTAAGTGAAAGACTAGGCCAAGAAGAGGACGATAAATGAGCGAACAACTAACCGGAGCTCAAAGCTTAATTCGATCACTAGAAGAGGCCGGAGTAGAAACCGTTTTTGGTATTCCCGGTGGCGCTATTTTGCCTGCCTACGATCCGTTGATGGATTCCAAAAAAGTTCGTCACATTTTAGTTCGCCATGAACAAGCAGCAGGTCACGCCGCAGAAGGTTATGCCCTAGCTACCAGCAAAGTCGGAGTTTGCATGGCTACCAGCGGGCCAGGTGCTACCAATTTAGTTACCCCAATTGCCGATGCTCATATGGATTCGGTGCCAATGGTGGCAATAACTGGTCAAGTTCCCAGCCAAGCAATTGGAACAGATGCTTTTCAAGAAGCAGATATTCGAGGAATAACCTTTCCCATAACCAAACATAATTACTTAGTAACAGATCCAAAAGATATTCCAAATGCAATTCATGAAGCTTTTCATATCGCCTCTACTGGGCGGCCAGGGCCAGTTTTGGTGGATATTTCAAAAGATGCACTAAATAAAAAGAGCGAATTTATTTGGCCTAAAGAATTAAATTTACCTGGGTACAAGCCAACTATTAAACCAAATAACAAACAAATCAGAGAAGCAGCAAGCCTAATTCTTTCCAGCAAAAAACCGGTGCTTTATGTTGGCGGTGGAATTATTAAAGCAGGCGCACATAAAGAGTTGTTTGAATTAGCCAGCATTACTCAAGTTCCAGTAGTAACCACTTTGATGGCGCGGGGAGCGTTTCCAGATTCGCATCCGCAACATCTTGGAATGCCAGGAATGCATGGAACGGTTGCTGCAGTTGGATCACTACAGCAAAGCGATTTACTAATTGCTTTAGGAACGCGATTTGATGATCGGGTAACTGGTGATTTAGCTACCTTTGCACCAGGAGCAAAAGTAATTCATGCTGATATTGATCCGGCAGAAATTGGAAAGAATCGCTTTGCCGATATTCCAATTGTTGGCGATGCTAAAGAAGTTCTTTCATTGCTGCTTGCCGCAATTAAAGACGAGCAAAAAAAAGGTGTAAGTGGAGACTACGAAGCTTGGTGGTCAGTATTAAATCGTTTGCGAGAAACTTATCCATTGGGATACGACTTACCAAACGACGGCTCACTTTCACCGCAATATGTAATTGAAAGACTTTCAGATATAACTGGTCCAGATGCAATTTATGCTGCCGGAGTGGGCCAACATCAAATGTGGGCTGCCCAATTTGTTAAGTACGAGAAGCCGGGCACTTGGTTAAATAGTGGCGGGCTTGGCACTATGGGTTTTGCAGTACCGGCAGCAATGGGTGCGAAGGTTGGTCAACCTGACACCACTGTATGGGCAATTGATGGTGATGGTTGTTTCCAAATGACCAACCAAGAATTAGCAACTTGTGCAATCAATAACATTCCAATAAAGGTGGCGTTAATTAATAACTCCTCATTAGGAATGGTTCGTCAATGGCAGACTTTGTTTTACAACGAGCGTTACTCCAATACGGATTTACAGTCACATAGTTTTCCAGATTTTGTAAAGCTTGCTGATGCCTACGGATGCGTGGGATTGCGTTGCGACAATCCAGATGAAGTGGATTCGGTTATTGAAAAGGCTCTAGGAATCAACGACGCTCCAGTAGTGATTGACTTTCAAGTTAATAAGGATGCAATGGTTTGGCCAATGGTGGCAGCAGGTGCCAGTAACTCTGACATTAAGTACGCCAGAGACATCGCCCCAAAGTGGGAGCGTGAAGACTAATGTCACGCCATACTTTAAGTGTTTTAGTAGAAAACCAACCAGGCGTTTTAGCTCGTACCGCAAGTTTATTTGCTCGCCGCGGTTTCAACATCGAATCTTTAGCGGTGGGCCCGACTGAGTCGCAAGAAGTTTCTCGCATGACCATCGTGGTAAGTGTTGAAGCGCATCCCTTAGAGCAAGTAACTAAACAGTTAAATAAATTAGTTAATGTTTTAAAAATTGTGGAACTTGATTCAACTCAATCTGTTCAGCGCGAGCTCGTGTTGGTTAAGGTAAAAACGACTCCTGCTAGTAGATCACAGATTTTAGAAACCGTTTCATTATTCAGAGCCAAAGTAGTTGATGTATCGCAAGATTCGGTCACTATTGAAGCCACTGGTAATCGAGATAAGTTAGATGCCTTAGTTAAGGTTCTCGAGCCCTATGGAATTAAAGAATTAGTACAATCAGGCATGGTGGCGGTAGGCAGAGGTCAAAAGTCACTAACCGACAAAGCAAAGCACAACAGTTAATTTTTTAAACTGACTCTTGAAAGTCAAGAGTTAAATTAAGAGGGGAAGCAGACGTGGCCGAGTTGTTTTATGAAAAAGATGCAGATATTTCAATCATTCATGGCAAGAAAGTTGCTGTGATTGGTTATGGCTCACAAGGGCATGCTCACTCTTTGAACTTGCGCGATTCTGGTGTGGACGTTCGCGTTGGCTTAAAAGAAGGTTCACCTTCACGCGCTAAGGCAGAACAAGAAGGTTTAAGAGTTGTAACTCCAGATGTGGCAGCAAGTGAAGCTGACGTAATCATGATTTTGGTGCCTGACCACTTGCAACGCCATGTTTATAAATCAGATATCGAACCACACTTGACTGCAGGAAAAGCGCTATTTTTTGGACACGGTTTCAATATTCGTTTTGGTTATATCAAACCTCCAAGCAATGTTGATGTAATTATGGTGGCCCCGAAAGGCCCAGGTCACTTAGTTCGACGTGAATATGTAAATGGTCGAGGCGTTCCAGTAATCATTGCCGTAGAACAAGATTTCACTAATAGCGCTTGGGCGCTAGGGCTTTCGTATGCCAGAGCAATTGGTGGATTGCGTGCCGGTGGAATTAAAACTACCTTCACCGAAGAGACTGAAACTGATCTATTCGGCGAGCAAGCTGTGCTTTGCGGAGGTACTGCCGCTCTAGTTCAAGCTGGATTTGAAACTTTGGTTGAAGCAGGTTACCAGCCAGAGGTTGCTTACTTTGAATGCTTGCATGAACTTAAATTAATTGTTGATCTCATGTACGAAGGCGGATTAACCAAGATGCGTTGGTCCGTATCAGATACCGCTGAATTTGGAGATTACACCTCAGGCCCAAGAGTGATTAACAAAAAGACTAAAAAGCGTATGAAGAAGATCTTGAAGGATATTCAAACAGGTGAGTTTGCTCGTACCTTTATTGAAGATCAAGATAATGGAGCTAAGAAGTTCAAGAAGTATCGTGCTAAGGGCGAAAGCTTACAGATCGAAGAAGTTGGCAAGCGCCTACGTGGATTAATGGCTTGGGTAAATTCAAATCAAGACGACTTCTCAGGAAAAGCGCAACGATAATTTAAATGGCGAGACACATCTCACGAAAACCAAAACCAGAAAAGGTTTGTGTGGTGTGTCACAGGCCAATGACTTGGCGCAAGAAGTGGGAAAAAACTTGGGATCAAGTCAAGTACTGCTCCGATGCTTGTCGAAAACGCGCTTAATAGAATAACGCTATGGCCAAACCAATTGTCTTAATTGCAGAAGAACTATCGCCAGCAACTGTTGAAGCTCTTGGGCCAGACTTTGATGTTAAAAATGTAGATGGCACTGATCGAGCAGCGCTACTACAAGAAGTGGTTAATGCGGACGCCATATTAATTCGTTCAGCTACACAAATAGACGAAGAAGTATTAAGCACAGCTAGAAACTTAAAGGTAATTGCCCGTGCTGGAGTTGGTTTAGATAACGTAGATGTAAACGCAGCCTCTTCACACGGTGTGATGGTGGTTAATGCGCCAACTTCAAACATTACCTCTGCTGCAGAGCTAGCAATTGGCTTACTTTTGGCAAGCGCGAGAAATATTTCACCAGCGCATGCAGCTTTACGTGGCGGCGAATGGAAGCGAAGTAAGTATTCCGGTGTTGAACTGGCAGATAAAACTGTCGGTATCGTGGGCTTTGGTCGAATTGGTGCATTGATTGCCCAGCGCCTATCTGGGTTTGGCGTTAAGTTAATTACTTATGACCCATACATACAACCAGCAAAAGCCGCACAATTAGGCGTTAAAAGCGTTTCATTTGATGAGCTACTTGAGCAAAGTGACTTCATTACCGTTCATTTACCCAAAACTTCTGAAACTGTTGGCTTAATCGGTGAAGAAGCTTTAAAAAAAGTTAAGTCTTCTGTTCACATAATTAATGCAGCTCGCGGCGGCATTGTTGATGAACAAGCGCTCTATGTGGCGCTCAAAGAAAAAAGAGTCGCTGGTGCTGGATTAGATGTTTATGCAAAAGAGCCATGCACGGATTCTCCACTTTTTGAGTTGGACCAAGTAGTGGCAACTCCTCATTTAGGTGCCTCTACTGATGAGGCGCAAGAAAAAGCAGGAATTGCTGTAGCTAAGAGTGTGCGCCTTGCACTATCTGGCGAATTAGTCCCCGATGCGGTGAATGTTCGCGGCGGCTTAATTGCTGAAGAAGTCAGACCGCTTTTACCCTTAGCAGAAGACCTAGGGCATGTAGTTTGCGCGCTTGCCGATTCTGCCATCACTCATGTGAAGGTAACAGTTTTTGGTGAATTAATTGAACATGATTTGGCAATTTTAGAACTTTCTGCATTAAAAGGAATTTTTTCTCAATTAGTAGATGAGCAAGTTTCATATGTGAATGCTCCGCTACTGGCCAAGGAGCGCGGAGTAGTAGTTGAATTAAACAAAGACCCCCTTAGCCCGGATTATCGAAATCTCGTGACAATTGGTATTTCGACTACCAACGGAGATTTCTTTTCAGTCGCAGGAACGATTACCGGCCCGCACCACATTGGAAAAGTTGTTGGAATAAATGGCTTTACTCTGGATTTAGGTTTTAGTGATCACTTTGTTCTATTCACCTATACTGACCGCCCCGGCATTATTGGAAAAATTGGTGCGATCTTAGGTGAAGCAGAGATAAATATTGCCGCCATGCAAGTAGCAAGAGACCGTCAAGGTGGAAACGCTTTACTTGTACTAACTGTCGATACTCCGGTACCAACTGAAATACTAGAAAAAGTCGCAGCTTCTGTTGAGGCAAGTTACGCTCGCGTAGTTAACTTGCATTAATTATGAGCCATACGCACTTAGCAAAGCTTGCTTCACTTGTTGGTGAAAAAAATGTTTTAACAAATGAGTTAGCCCAATCGCATCTAACCGATTGGACTGGGCGCTATGCAGGAGCCGCCTTAGCCGTGGTTAAACCTGGTAACACTAAAGAAGTTAGCGAAATAGTCAAGTATTGCAGTGAAAATTTAATTCCGATCGGTCCGCAAGGCGGAAATACTGGATTGGTTCATGGATCAGTCCCGGGGGAGACCAAGAATGGCTCATTGCCAATTGTTTTATCTACCTTGCGTCTAAAGGAATTAAATCCGGTTAATAAATTAGACCGCTCAGTGATAGTTGGCGCTGGTGTAACAATCAAAGATTTAGCTAGTCATGTGACAAGTTATGGATTTGCCTACGGAGTTGATTTAGCTGCCAGAGATAGCGCGACAATTGGTGGAACAGTTGCGACTGACGCAGGTGGCATTAGGGTCGTGCACTTTGGCACAACTAAAGCACAAGTTTTAGGCGTAGAAGCGGTGCTTGCCGATGGCACAGTAATTGACTCCTTGGGCAGCACCACCAAAGATGGGGCTGGATATGACTTGCCTGCTTGGTTAGTAGGTAGCGAAGGAACGCTGGCAATCATTACAAGGGTGAGAGTAAGAGTAAAAAGCCCACTGCCTGAAGCTCATACTTATCTTGTAGGTTTTAATGAGTTTTCTCAGTGTTCAGATTTGATCGCTAAGTGCTTTTTAGAAAAAAAGCGAGTGTTAGCAGCTGAAGCAATTGACGCTGAGAGCATGAAGTTGGTCTGTAAGTTTTTGAATTTACCTAATCCATTAGCGGAGCATCCGGTAGTGATGCTGCTTGAAACCGACTCTCCACTGGAATTAGCAGACCTACCTTACATTCAAAGCCAAAACGAGAAGGAACGGCGAGAATTTTGGGCACGAAGAGAGCAATTAGGAGAAGCCGTTGGCTCTCTAGGTTTGATACATAAAGCAGATGTAGGTATTCCACCAGAAAATCTAGATGAATTTATCAAGCAATTTCATCAAGTGGTGAGAGATTTACCCGAAGTTACTCAAACTTTAGTTTATGGTCACATTGCCGAGAGCAATTTGCATTTAGAAATTATTGGCCCAGGCAAAGATGACTTATCTGCCGAAAAGATTACTTATCAATTAGTGGCAGATTTTGGCGGAACTGTAGCTAGCGAGCATGGCGTAGGGCGAGCTAAATGCGAGTTTTTACACCTAGTTAGAAGTCAAAATTATCTCCAGACCATAAAACTACTTAAAAAAACTTTAGATCCAAAAAATATTTTTAACCCCGGTGCGGTGATAGCTCTCGATTAACCGCAGAAATTATTGCCTTTAAAGAAGCGGTAACAATACTTGGGTCAATACCAACGCCCCACAAGATTTTGTCACCTACTTGGCATTCCAAAAACGCAGCAGCTTGCGCATCTCCACCAGCACTCATGGCATGTTCTTGGTAATCCAGCACTCTCACCCTCACTCCATGAGAAGCAAGTGCTTCAACAAAAGCGGCAATTGGACCATTGCCGACACCACGCAAACTCACTTCATTACCTAAATCTTTTATCATGGCATTCAAAGTAGTGTCGCCATCTACTGCAGAATCTTGAGTGACAGAATTCAGTGAAAATCTGCCCCAAGGTTTTTGCGGATTTGGTAAATATTCATCTTGAAAGATGTCCCACAGTTGCCCAGCGGTTACCTCTCCACCCTGCGAATCAGTAATTTTTTGAACTACTTGACTAAATTCAATTTGCAATCTTCTTGGCAAATCTAAGTTGTGTTCGCTTTTCATGATGTAAGCGACGCCACCTTTGCCAGATTGTGAATTAACCCGAATTACCGCCTCATAGCTGCGCCCAACATCTTTGGGATCAATTGGAAGATAGGGAACTTCCCATTGATGCTCATCAACCGAAACAGCTGCAGCTTCAGCTTTACGTTGCAAAGCTTTTAAT
>JALRKC010000038.1 GCA_023254955.1 Candidatus Nanopelagicales bacterium
TCTGTTTAACTATTTATCGACTGGTCAAGATCGCCGCGAATGGGTTGAGGCGATTCGAGTTGCTAGAAAAATTATGAACCAAAAAGCTTTTGATGAATACAACGGTGGCGAAATTTCACCAGGTGTGGATGTTTCAACAGATGAAGAAATTCTTAATTGGGTAGCAAAAGATGGAGAAACCGCCTATCACCCTTCTTGTACTGCAAAAATGGGAACAGATGAAATGTCGGTGGTAAATCCAAAATCTATGAAGGTTTACGGTGTTGAGGGATTACGAGTTGTAGATGCTTCTGTCTTTCCTTTTGTGACAAACGCAAATATTTATTCGCCTGTTATGATGGTGGGCGAAAAAGCCGCAGACTTGATCTTAGGTAAAACTCCTCTACCAGCCGAAAAAACTGATTGGTACCGACACCAAAAAAATTAGGCTGGTACTTCGCTGGTGTCTTCTTGCATTTCCTCAGCACCGGCAATGAACCAAGTATCTTGTACATACTCAAATCGATAGCGCAGTTTAATATCTTTGCTTAACGATTTAACATCAATTTCATAAAAGCCCGTAAAGCCCATTTCAAGACATTTTGTTCCAATAAAATCAGTATTATCTAAAAGACTTGGATAAAATTCAGATATTACTTGGGTAAATCGTGATAATGAAAATCCACTCTTAAAGCGTTCGGATGTTAATTCATAAGCTGCAGCAAAATCTTTTTGAGAAAAAGCATCCATTTGCAACTCAAGAATTCTTTGAAAATTCTTCTCAGTCATCGCAGAGCAATTACCTAGGGATTTTTCAAATTCTTCAATTATTGCTTCTTGACTTGGAGTTTTATCAGGCAGAGTTTGTAAAGCTGATTCAGCTTGGTCGCTCGCGGCACACGAAACTAGCAATGCCGCTGATAAGAGCAAAATGAAACTCTTCATCACGGCAATTTAGCCCTATTGTGAGATTTTCGCCTTTTTTCTATCAAAACGCCTAAAATTTCTTTTATTTTTAGGGTTTTGTCTGGGCCGGGACTCCTGAGTCAGATTTACAACTACTGCTTCACCTGATTTCGCAATTGCTGCCACGGCTGGATCTAGCGTCTTAACTTTTATTGGTTTTACATCATTTCCAAACTCATCTTGCATCTTTAAATAGCTTCGGATCTCTCTTGATTCCAAAAGTGAAAGCGCCACACCCTTAGTTCCGGCACGAGCAGTTCTTCCACTTCGGTGAATGTAGTCTTTCCATTCCTGGGGCGGATCAACATGAACCACTAAATCAACGCCATCAACGTGAATTCCTCTTGCCGCAACGTCGGTTGCTACTAACACACGCTTTCTTCCTGAAGAAAAATCACCTAGCGCCCTGTTTCTTTGGGCTTGACTTCTATCACCGTGTATTGCTGTAGCTTCTATGCCCCATTTTTCTAAATTATTGGCAAGTTTTTCAGCACCATACTTAGTTCGCACAAACAGCAAGGTTCTTGCAGGCCGTTTTGCAATTTCAGCAACAATTTTGTTTTTCTCAGTTTTTTCAACGACGAAGGCCATATGCTTCATATTCGCTTTTAATTCATTTTTCTTCTCAACAGCATGAAAAGCTGGCTCTTTAAGGTATTTTTTAACTAATGCAGAAACTCCACGATCTAATGTCGCAGAAAATAACAAATTTTGTGAGCTATTCGGTATTAAATCTAGAATCCGAGTCATAGCTGGCATGAAACCCATTTCAGCCATGTGATCCGCTTCATCTAAAACACAGATTTGAATATCCTTAAAATAAATAGTTTTTTGTCTCAAGTGATCTTCTAAACGACCAGGAGTAGCAACAACCACTTCAACGCCACGCTTCAAACTTTGATGTTGACGTTGCATCGAGGCGCCCCCATAAATCGTTGTGACCCTTAAATTCAGTGCTGAGGCAACAGGAACTAACGCGTCATTAACTTGTTGTGCTAATTCTCTTGTGGGGACCATTATTAGTGCAAGCGGAGCGCCAGGGTTTGCTTTTTTTCCGTGCAATCTAACTAACAAAGGTAATCCGAAAGCATAGGTTTTGCCTGATCCTGTTTCGGCACGGCCCAAGACATCGCGACCGTTCAAAATATCAGGAATAGCGCTGGATTGAATGGGGCTTGGCTTAACAATCTTATTTTTATTCAATATTTGAATAACCGAGCCTGGCAAATTAAGAGCAGCAAAATTTTCAACTAGTACTTTAGGCGCTTTTGCTACATTTGCTAATTCTTGTTCTAAACCACTAACTACTTCTCTTGATTTAAATTGTTTGTTATTTTTTTGAGCAGGGCGATACCTCACTCTTTTGTTTTGTGACATTAAAACTCGTACCTTATTCTCAAGTGACCACAGGTGACTTGGAAGGCGACAATTTTTAGGCTATCGAATTAACTTTTCACGTGCGACCTATAGGAAAACTTCCTAAGGCTCATAACTATAACAGTGGCTTGACCGGCAACCCACCACCGGCAGCAGATTCGCTAGCTGCTTGCATTATCGCTACAACATCACGCGAGGTTTGAGCATTAACTGTCATCGGGATCTGAAAATTAATCCAATCTGCCAATTCTCTATGAAACTGAAAACTTGGCGGGGTTTCTAATTTGACTTTTTTTACCGAGCCTGATTGATCATGAACTTCAATCTCAGCGGGGGAATCTGCGGGAGCAAGCTCGTCCTCTAATAAAGTGCCAATCTCATTGCGGTTAGTTACCTTCTCAACACGCCAGTTTCCTTGAATTGCACCTAGTGTTCCCAATAAATAATATTTTGGTTTTAACGCTGCGGCTAAATCTGAATAAATAAATTCAACCTCTAAGCCATTTTTGTAATTTAAAGTCACCCTTGAATGATCAGAATTCGTTACATCAAGCCAATGAATCTTATGTTCTTTCGCAGTTAAATAGGTAATTTCTTTTCCAAATAAACCCAGTGCCTGATCTAAAAAGTGAGCACCCCAATCGAAAATTGCTCCACCCGATACTTTTTCATCCGAGTGCCAGTAATTACATGGATGCCCATATCCACCCACGAATATCTCGACATGGAATACCTCGCCGACTTCTTTGCTTTCAACTAATTTTTCTAAGGTGAGGAAATCTTGATCCCATCTTCTATTTTGATAAACCACTAAGGTCTTTTGCATTTGATTTGCTAATGCGATCAATTCATCGCACTCAGCAACCGTAAGACTCATTGGCTTTTCTAAAACCACGTGTTTATTTTTCTCTAATGCTTTTTTGGCCCATGAAAAATGCGAGTTCGGTGGTGTAGAAATTACAACTAAATCAATATCTGAATCCAATAATTTATCGGCATCTAGAAAGCCTTCTAGGTCTGGCGAGAGCTCTTTAGCGACTTCTATCCTTGCCGGATTGGAATCACAGACTGCCGCTAATTTAAAACCTGGGACGCTAGAAACTGCCCGATTATGCTCATGGCCAATAGCACCATATGCCAACAAGCCTACTCGCAGCTCTGATTCTTTATAAGATTCTAAACTTTGTTTAAGCCATACTTTTAAAAATTTAGCTAAAGTTTGATTTTCAAAATTTTCTAATTTCTGCACATTAAGTATAAATAAATTTCTTTTTTCAGAATAAAGCGCAATTGGATAATCGGTTAATTGATAGTTTGCAGTTGCACCAATCTGAAATTCCTCTGATAAAAGATTAAAGATAATTAATTCATCCTTAAGATAAAAATCATCACGATGTCGTTGATTTAGTAATTGCGGACGAACTCGTAATTCGTGTTCAGGGATAACTGATTTGAAGTCTATTTCTTTTTGTTTTTTAAGATAATCTACAATTCCTGGGCCAAAGATTAAACTTGGTTTTGAGTCAGAAATTTTTATATCAGCTTGCTTAGATTCTAGGTAGTAAAGTTCAACTTCAGCCGAATCAGAATCAAAATCGAACCCAACATTTGTTAGTGATTCTTTGAAGGCTGCAAATGTCGGATCGGCGCTAGAGTCATTAATAAAGATTTTCATTAGGTCTTACTCTAAACAAAAAGCCCAATTAACGCGCGATTTAGGGGTGTTAGAAATTACTCAAATCTTGCTATAACCTAGTTAATATTTTGAAACACTTAAATCCTTAAAAGAAGAGAGTTTAAATGTCAGAGCACCATACTCACGGTAAAGATGTTTTTAATGCTGTAGTCCCCCTTGGGCGAGAACTGCGTGATTTAATTCCGGATGTTTATAGTGCTTTTGCCCATTTAGCCAAAGCAGCTCAAACGCCTGGCGCGGTGGATGCAAAAACCAAAGAATTCATTGCATTTGCCTTAGCGATTGGAGCCCACTGTGATGGTTGTATCGCATCACATGCACGGAACTTAGCCAAACTTAAGGCCAGCGAGCAAGAAATTGCCGAAGTTATCGGAGTTTGCATTCAAATGATGGGTGGCCCAGGAACGGTTTATGGTCCACGCGCATTGGCAGCTTTTAAGTCTTTTAACAATCCTGAATAAAGAATAAGAAGTATTTACTTGGTCACGCTACGAATTGCAACTTCAGAAGATTATCAAGATTTAATTCCTCTCATTAAAGAATTTTGTGAAATTGATAATCATGAGTTTGACGATGCAAGAATTGAGATATCTCTAGGCCCGCTCTTACAAGACGCCGGACTGGGCAGGGTAATAATTCTTGAAGTTAAAGGTGAATTAAAGGGCTATGCAGTCTTAACTTGGGGTTGGAGCTTGGAGTCAGGTGGGCGGGAGGCTTTGCTTGATGAAATTTACGTAAGAGAGCGCAACCAAGGCTGGGGTGCCCTGCTACTAGAAAAGGTGGTTGCCACAGCTAAAGACAACGGTGCCCAAATCATCTTTTTAGAAACTGAATTAGCTAATGAACGAGTGCGTGATTTTTATTTAAGATATGGTTTTAACAAAGAGGACTCTATATGGTTGAGTCAAAAGTTAACTCAATGAGTTTTGACTGATAGCCTTTGCTTGTGGCTGAATATCAAATAACTTACTGGCGAAATATTCCATCAATGCTAGTAGTC
Organism: Candidatus Nanopelagicales bacterium; assembly: GCA_023254955.1. The sequence goes on from JALRKC010000038.1 coordinate 5,019, forward strand.
AAAGACGCTGAACAGACGATAAAAGGGATTTTGCCTAGTCGATTTCAAGAGGCAATTGATGAAGCCGCCATGAGGCTTGGCGAAACTGATTCAGACTCATATTTAGCAGGATGGAACAAGGGGCCATGGCTACCAAGTGAGGGCGAATTATCTCAAATCGGTGAAAAACTAGTTGCCGAATTAGAAGCTGAATTTACTGAAGAAAAACTGAACGAAATTATTAACAATTTATAAGTGAGGAATCATGCACAGAATTTTTGAGTTACTTGACTCTGGAAAGACTTTAATTGGTGATGGAGCCATGGGGACTTTGCTTCAAGAAAAAGGCCTAACTAACGGTGGTGCTCCGGAATTATGGAATGTAGAAAAGCCTGAGATCATCGAAGAGATTTTTGATAAATATGCCAAAGCAGGAGCTAATTTTTTGACTACTAATACTTTTGGGGGGTCTGCTCCCCGGTTGCAAATGCACAGTTTAGAAGATCGTCTGTTTGAACTAAATAAAGCAGCAAGTGAGATAGCTAAAAAAGTTTCCTCAAAATACCCTGATGTATTCGTTATGGGTGATGTTGGACCAACGGGTGAATTAATGGAGCCGATGGGCACTTTAACTGTAGCTGGCGCAAAAGAAATATTTACAGAGCAAATAAAAGCCTTATTGGCCGGAGGAGCCGATGGCATATTAATTGAAACAATGAGTGACCTCAGTGAAGTTCAAGCAGCGGTTCAGGCGGTTCAAGAAATTGATCCAGAGATTCCAATAATTGTTATGTTGAGTTTTGACACAAATTTAAGAACCATGATGGGTGTGAAGCCTGCACAAGCAATTACTGAGATCTCCAAAATGGGTGTAAAAATAATTGGCGCAAACTGCGGTAGGGGTACCGATGAAATTCGAGTAATTGCAAAAGAAATGAGTGAAAATAAAATTGAAGGTGTTTATTTAATCACTCAATCAAATGCTGGGCTGCCTAAGTTAGTAGGTGCAGATTTTGTCTATGACGGAACTCCAGAAGAAATGGCTAACTACGCAGTAGATATGAAGAATTTAGGAATAAACATCATTGGTGCTTGCTGCGGGTCTACTCCTGAACACATCGCCGCAATCAGAAATGCCGTAAGTCCCTAGCGCTGTGAGCCAAAAAGATAAATTTGATTCATTAGGTGCAGGTGAATTTTACCTACCTGTAGGAGTTGGGCCACACGCTAAACCTTGGCCAAAAGAAGATCATCTCGACCCTGAATTGCTAGAAAATGGCGATCGTAGAAACGTTTTAGATCAGTATCGCTATTGGAAGCTATCAGCAATAGTTGCAGACTTAGAAACTAAAAGAAATCCTCTACAAATTGCCATAGAAAATTGGCAACATGATTTAAATATTGGCTCCATAGTCAGAACGGCAAATGCCTTTAATGTAAAAGCAGTTCACATTGTTGGTAAAAGAGATTGGAACAAACGTGGAGCCATGGTTACCGATAGATATTTGACAGTAATTCATCACGCTACGGTTGGTGACTTTGAAGAGTGGTGCAAAGTAAATTCATTACCGATAATAGGAATTGACAATATTGATGGGTCGATTCCATTAGAGAATTCGAGTTTGCCAAAAAGTTGCGTCTTACTATTTGGTCAAGAGGGTTCTGGAATGAGTCCAGAAGCAATTTCTGCTTGCGAGAAGATTTATGCAATAAAGCAATATGGCTCCACTCGATCTATGAATGCTTCTGCTGCTGGCGCAATCGCTATGTATGCCTGGGCGCTACAGCATTTAAATTAGAAATAAAACTCTTGTCCGTATGTTGGAGCTACTGTCTCCCACCCCAATTTGTCGTTTAGCTTCTTAGCAAAAGCTGCTGCTGCCGACTCTTCCCCGTGAACCACAAAAGCTTGGTCTGGTTTTTCAGGTAAATCGCCAAACCAATTAATTAATTCAGGAGTGTCTGCATGAACTGAATATCCTTCAATTTTTACTATGTCCGCTTTGACTGGGATCATTTCACCATGCATTTTTATCTCTTCAATTCCCGCCTCAAGTAGTGCACCGCGAGTTCCAACCGCTTGATAACCCACTAAGACTACAGAATTTAAAAAGTTTGGCAGCATATTTTTTAAATGGTGAATCACTCTGCCGCCAGTTGCCATACCGCTTGCTGAAATTATTATTGATGGCGCTTTCAAATGATTTAATCTCATTGAATCTTCTCGGCTTCTAGCTTCATGCAAAGTACCGCTGTCAAATATTTCTTCACCAATTTCAATTACTTCCGGTCGAATCTCGCCAGATTTATTTTTCACTGCATCGCGATAATGCCTCAAGGCTGAAAGTGCCATCGGGGAGTCTAGATAGATATCAACTTTT
>JALRKC010000039.1 GCA_023254955.1 Candidatus Nanopelagicales bacterium
CATTGCGCAATATTCCCCACTGCTGCCTCCCGTAGGAGTCTGGGCCGTGTCTCAGTCCCAGTGTGACCGGTCGCCCTCTCAGGCCGGTTACCCGTCGTCGCCTTGGTGAGCCGTTACCTCACCAACAAGCTGATAGGCCGCGAGCCCATCCCAAACCGAAAAACTTTCCACAACCAGGCGATGCCGCCGGTTGACGTATCCGGTATTAGCTCCGGTTTCCCGGAGTTATTCCAGAGTTTGGGGCAGGTTGCTCACGTGTTACTCACCCGTTCGCCACTAATCCGCGGAGCAAGCTCCGCTTCATCGTTCGACTTGCATGTGTTAAGCACGCCGCCAGCGTTCGTCCTGAGCCAGGATCAAACTCTCCGTTAAAGAATGGTTTGATCTTAGGCTGACAAGATTCCAAGCTGTCTGCTTATTTAAATTGTCATACCAAAGGAATTCCCTAAGTTGAAATGGCTTACGCCGCCTCAACCTCGGGGGTATTTGGCATTGACTTTCGGCACACTATTGAGTTCTCAAGTTACAGGCGCGCACTAAATCATCCCTTTCGGGGAAGTTTTAGGGCGACTGATTTTACTGCTGACTGCTGCTCTTAAAACCGGCCACTTGAAGTGTCCGTTCCTTCTAAGAATTAACAGCGATTTCGAAGTCTATCTGACCCTATAGGAAGGCCTATTCAGGACCCCCGAATCTGACCCCAGCAAGATTCCGCTTGCCTCGCCTAAGGACCACCACCCCACCAGCCAACAGATCCGCCCGGTCGATTTTCTGCTCCCCATCGGCAATTCGTTGGTTATTTAAGTAGGCACCACCCTCCAAAATCGCTCTTCTTGCTGCGCTTTTGCTGTTTACTAATTTAGTTTTAGCCAAGATATCAACTAAAGGTAAATCAGCGTCGGTCTTTGGAAGTTCTACTAATTCAATTTCACGCAAACTTGAAATTAGCGTATCTTCATCTAGTGATTTCAATTCACCATCTGAGAAGAATGCACTAGTTGCTGCGATAACTTTTTGAGTTTGTGAGTTTCCATGCACTAGTGAAGTTAATTCGTAAGCTAAATCTCTTTGGGCAATTCTAGCTGCTGGATTTTCGTTATTAATTTTTAGAATATTTCTAATTTCCTCAATTGGTTTTAGACTGAAAGCCATCATCATTCTTTCTATGTCAGCATCATCAGTATTGATCCAAAACTGATAGAAAGCAAAAGGTGAAGTTAATTCTGAGCTAAGCCAAATAGTCCCTGCTTCAGTCTTTCCAAACTTTCCACCATCAGCTTTTGTTAAAAGCGGAGTGGTTAATGCATGAACCTTATTACCGGTTTTTCGTCGAATGAAATCAACACCAGCAGTAATGTTGCCCCATTGATCGCTTCCACCAGTTTGAAGCTGACAGTTGTAAATTTGGTTCAATTCGAAATAATCATTGGCTTGTAGAATTGCATAAGAAAATTCTGTATAAGAAATTCCAGCGGCGTTTAATCTTGCAGACACTGCCTCACGTTCCAACATTCTGTTAATTGAAAAATGTTTACCAATATCTCGTAACAAATCGATTGCAGAAATCTGGCTCGTCCATTCCATATTGTTGACTACTCGTGCTGCGTTTTCACTGACAAAGTCAAAGTATGGCTGGATCTGTCTCTGAATTTTTTCCGTCCAATTTAGAACTGTCTTTAGTTCGTTGAGACTTCTCTCCCCAGATTCTTTGGGGTCGCCAATTAAGCCGGTTGCTCCCCCAACAAGCAGAAGAGGCTGATGACCGTAATTTTGAAGCCGCTTTGCCACCAAAATCTGCATCAGATTTCCCAAATGCAAACTCTCTGCCGTTGGATCAAAGCCAATATAAAAAGTAATTGATTTTTCATCAAGTAGTTTCTCTAAGTCCGCTACATCAGTGGTTTGATGAATTAAGTCCCTCGCCTGAAGGTCCTTTACTACCCCGGGTTTATGCATCTTCCAACTTTCTAAAAACGATCTCGTTAGCCCATGAAGCATAGCTTTGTCTTTGTTTCTGCAGACCCTTGATTTGATTTTTAATACTCGTGGGACTAGTTCCGGCTGCCGAATTTCTATTTTTGAGACTACCTGCGACGTTAAGCCAGTCATACACATCGCTGGCAAATGCCTTACTAATTGAATGCAATTGTTTGAGTGACAATTGTGCTAATTCAAGATTCGCTTCCTCGGCAAGTTTGACACATTTACCAGTAATTTCATGAGCAGATTTGAAATCCATCCCTTTTCGAGTTAAATAATCAGCAATTTCGGTGGCAAGAGAAAATCCCCCAGAAGCCTGTTCAGAAAGTTTTGCTAAATCAAATTGAAGCGTGGAAACAACGCCTAACATTACTGGCAGAATCTGCTTCATGGTGTCGACTGAGTCAAAAATTGGTTCTTTGTCTTCCTGTAAATCTCGATTGTAGGCAAAAGGAAGCGACTTCAATAGCGTGAGAACTGCTGTGGTGTTACCGATTAGTCTTGCTGATTTTCCTCTGGTTAACTCGGCACCATCGGCATTCTTTTTTTGAGGCATCATGCTCGAGCCGGTACTCCAGGCATCGTCGAGTTTTGCAAAACCAAATTCACTAGTCGATAGCAAAATAATTTCTTCAGCTAGTTTTGAAAGATGAACTCCACATAGTGCAAGATCAAAGGCAAGTTCAGCAACAAAATCTCTTTCGCTTACCGCATCTATAGAATTTAAACTAAAATCGTCAAAAGCTAACAAACTGGCAGTCATTCTGGTTTGTTTTACAATTCCGCTGCCTGCCAAAGCTCCCGCGCCAAGCGGTGAAACTGCTGCCCGCTCGTCCCAATTTTGGAGTCGATCTAAGTCTCGAAATAATCCATGAACATGTGAAAGCAGCAAATGGCCTAGCGTGACAGGTTGCGCCCGCTGTGTGTGGGTATATCCGGGCATTGGATCTGATGCATGTTTTTGCCCTAGGGAAATTAACTCAGTGGCTAAATCGATTACCAGGCGTGAAATATCTCTTACTTCATCGCGCAAGTACATTCTCAAATCACAACTAATTTGATCATTTCTACTTCTGCCGGCTCGAACCCAAGGACCAACCTGTGGAGATCTTTCGATCAAGATTCTTTCTAACGCACTATGCACATCTTCATCGACTAAAGCGGGTGTTAATCTGCCTTTTTTTAAGTCTTTTAACATTCCATTCAATGCCACATTTAATTTTTTGAATTGAGCCTGAGAAATTATTTTCTCTTCTAATAAACCCTGTGCATGTGCCATAGTTTGCAGCAAGTCATAGGGAGCTAGGCGCCAATCAAAGCCCGTAGATTGACTTAATTTGAATAATTCTTTGCTCATTGGTTTTGTAAACCGAGCTCCCCATAATTGCTGCGTCTTCACTAAATTCTGCGATCTCTATCGGAGGCAATCTTTGTTGTCATGCCAAATATCTCAATGAAACCCTTCGCCCAAGATTGATCGTAGGTATCTTCGCTGTCATAGGTCGCGAGATCGTATCGATAAAGCGAATTTTCGCTTCGGCGACCGGTTACTTGAGCTACTCCTGCATGTAATTTCATCCTGATTTCTCCACTAACCGGCTTTTGCGTTTGGTTAATGAAAGCGTCCAAAGCACTTTTGAGTGGTGAAAACCAGAGGCCGTCATAAACCAATTCAGCCCAGCGCTGTTCCACTAATCGTTTAAATCTAGCTAGTTCTCGTTCAACTGTGACGCTTTCCATTTCGCGATGGGCAGTAATGAGCGCCATGGCTCCGGGAGCTTCATAAACTTCTCTGCTCTTGATTCCAACCAAGCGATCTTCAACCATATCGATTCGCCCAATTCCTTGAGCGCCAGCTCGACGATTCATGATTTCAATAGCTTCGAGCATCGAAACCTTCTGACCATCGATGTGAGTTGGTGTGCCCGACTCAAAGGTTATTGTTACTTCGTCTGGCGCTTTATTGGTATCAGGAGCCGAGGTATAAGAGTAAATATCTTCAATTGGACCATTCCAGATATCTTCAAGAAAACCGGTTTCTACCGCACGCCCCCAAACATTTTGATCTATCGAATATGGACTTTTCTTATTGACATCTATAGGAAGATTATTTTCTTCTGCAAATACTATTGCTTTATCTCTCGTCATAGAAGAGTCTCTGACGGGCGCAAAGACCTTTAAGTCAGAATTTAATGCAGCAAAACTCACCTCGAAACGAACTTGATCGTTTCCTTTTCCAGTGCAGCCGTGGCTGACTGTGTCGGCTGCGTACTCATTGGCTGCATCAACCATGTGTTTTGCAATGAGCGGTCTAGACAAAGAAGAAACTAATGGGTACTTATCCATATATAAGGCATTTGCTTTTAGTGCCGGTAAGCAATATTCGTTAGCGAACTCTTCTTTCAAATCAAGGACTATCGATTCTTCAGCTCCGCAAGCTAGGGCACGCTTCTTAATTACCTCCATGTCTTCACCGCCTTGGCCAACATCGGCCGCAACGGCAATGACATCTTTTCCGGTCTCTTCTTTAATCCAACCGATGGCAACTGAGGTATCAAGTCCTCCGGAATATGCCAAAACTACTTTTTCACTCACCTTTTCTCCCTTTTCTGTTTCTTACTCTACCGATTACTTCTAGCTAATTCCCACAACTGTTCTGCGACCTTCTTACCTCCATGCGCATCTTTTGTCACGATCAATACCGTGTCATCGCCAGCAATAGTTCCAATAATTTCATTTAAGCCTGAGCTGTCCACAGATGAGGCAAAAAATTGCGCACCCCCTGGCGGAGTTCTTACCACAGCGATATTGGCTGAGTGATCAATTCCAACGATTAAATCAGCGTTGATAATTCTCTTTAAATGATTAGCTGCACCTTGGTCTATTTGATAGGTACTTTGTTTTGTGTCTTGACTCTTGACAATCTTTAACTCATCAAGATCTCTGGATAGTGTTGCCTGAGTAATCTCTATTCCAAGACGTCGCAATTCTTTGAGAATTTGCGCCTGTGAAGTCACTGATTTATTTGAAACAATATCTTTAATTGCTTGATGTCGAGAATTCTTAGTAGGTGGAATTTTCATACCGTATCCAATGCTTTATCAATAATCTCGCAGGCAAAATCAATTTGTTTTTTCTTGATTATCAATGGAGGTGCAATTCTGATGATCGAGTCAGACAAGGCATTGAGCAACAATCCAGATTGTTGCGCTTTAGCGACAACCTGCTTGGCAACCGGTCGCTGTAAATAAATGCCACGCAAAAGTCCAGATCCACTTATTTTTTTAACTGCTTTATGGCCGCTTAAATTGCGTGCGAAATGCTCACCACGCAGTCTCGAATTTTCCAGCAAACTGTATTTTTCAATAGTTTCAATTACTGCAAGTGCCACAGCGCTAGACAAAGGATTGCCGCCAAAAGTAGAGCCGTGAGCACCGGGGTTAAACCCATCCACCAATTCTCCAAAAACCATAATCGCACCGATGGGCAATCCAGCAGCTAATCCTTTAGCTAGCACAATTACATCGGGATCCAGTCCGAGCGATTCGCTCATAAACCAGTAGCCAGATCTGCCAATTCCAGTCTGCACTTCATCGGCAACTAAATAAGCATTTTTTTCTTTGGTAAAGACTTTGAGGCTTTCCAAAAAGTCAAAGTCAAGATCTACTACTCCACCTTCGCCCTGAATTGGCTCGAAAAATAAAGAACTCACTTCGTTCTCTTGAAAATTTGCGAGCTGATTTTTTTGGTTGGCTTGCAGAAATTCAATACCTGGCAGTAGTGGTTCAAAGCCTGCCTGCTTAGCCTTTTGACCCGTGAGCGAGAGCGCTCCAAAAGTTCTACCGTGAAAGGAATTTTCAAGCGAGAGAGCTAATCCTGATTTATTCATTCGAGTAATTTTCAGAGCAGCTTCATTAGCTTCCGCCCCAGAATTACAGAAAAAAATTCTGCTCTTTCTCTTGGAGAGACTTTGCAATTTTTCAGCTAATTTAAGACTGGGCTCGTTGATGTAAAGATTGCTAGTATGAATTAACTTTTTGGACTGAACCTTTATTGCCTTCACAACTGCCGGATGGGAATGCCCAAGTGAGGAAACAGCAATTCCACTTACCAAATCTAAATACTTTTTATTGTTCGAATCTTTAACATAAACTCCAGATCCAGAAACGATCTGAACATCAGGTGTTCCATAGTTTCCTAAAAAAGCTTGATTCCACCTATTAATAAGTTCACTCATCTTGAATTACCATGGTTCCGGCCCCTTGGTCAGTAAATATTTCGACCATTAAGCCATGTTCGATTCGACCGTCTAAAACGTGTGCTCTGGGAACGCCACTTTCAACAGCCCAGAAACACGATTGCATTTTTGGCTTCATTCCTTCGTCTAAATCTGGTAACAGTTTTTTTAAGTCCTTTAAGGTGATTTGGGGAATTAAACTGTCTGGATCTGGATACTTACTCATTAATCCAATTACATCGGTGAGCACCACTAATTTTTGCGCCTGTAGCGCGCTAGCTAGGGCGCTTGCTGCAAAATCTGCATTTACGTTCAAGGTGTTTCCTTGCTCATCTACCGCCAAGGTACTAATGACTGGCACTTTTCCTAGCGCGATTACTTCTTTGACCGCGGAGGGGTCTACTTGGACAATCTCACCAACTAAACCCAAATCAACCGCTTCACCGTCCAATTGATTTATTTTTGTTGCTTTAAGCAGTCCCCGCTCATCGCCACTCAAACCCACAGCACATTCATGTACTTCGTTAATCGCCTTTTTTATGTTGAATTGAATTTCGTTAACTAGTACGTTTTTTATTATTCGGATCGCGTTTGCCTCAGTGTGGCGAAGTCCCTTAATGAATTTTGTTTCAATTCCAGCCTGCTTTAACGCCGCAGATATCTGAGGACCACCACCATGCACCACCACTGGATTAATCCCAGCCAATTTTAAAAAGGTAATGTCTTCGGCAAAACTCTTGAACAAGCGAACGTCGGTCATAGCATTTCCACCAAATTTTATAACTAAAATTGAATCTCTAAATTTCAATAACCAAGGTAAAGCTTGCGCCAGTACCGCTGCTTTAGTGAGTGCCATTTCCGTAGTGCTCATGTTGAGTATGCCGAATTCTCATAAACGTATTTTTCACTTAAATCATTAGTCCAAACAGTTGATGTTGCATTACCTTGGTTGAAATCAATAACCACTTCGATTAATCGGTCAGTTAAATCAATATCAGTATTAGCATCAAAGGTTTCACCTGATTTACAAACCAGGGATCCATTTAGGTAAACATCAACTTTAAATTGGTCAAAGTCAAATTCAATTACGCCAAGCGCTGCCAATATACGACCCCAATTTGGATCTGAGCCGTACATGGCTGTTTTAAAT
>JALRKC010000003.1:0-405 GCA_023254955.1 Candidatus Nanopelagicales bacterium
TGCCTTTTCCAAAAACTTTTATGGTCAATCTTTCAAAGTCGATGTCATCTAGATCTAGATTTGCTGCCTCGCTAACCCTTATGCCTGAGGCATATAGCAGTTCTAAGATCGCATGATCTCTCATTCGGCTTATTGGCGATTGCAATTCATCATCTAAAATACTTGCCTCATCGAGCATTTTTGCTGCTTGATTTTTAGCAAGAACTTTCGGCAATGTTGAAGGAACCTTAGGAGTTAATAGCCTTGCCGCAACATCGTTTTTTGTTTGATTAGTTTCCTGAAGCCATTTAGTAAAAACTCTGACCGTGCTTGTTCTTCTAGCTAATGAGGCTGGTGCTGCTCCGTTATGGCTTTGAACTGCAATCCAATTTCGAATCGTTAGCAGATCTAGATCTTGAATCTTTT
>JALRKC010000003.1:415-25906 GCA_023254955.1 Candidatus Nanopelagicales bacterium
TTCTCAAGCTTTAAATAATCAATAAATTCATCAACTATTTTTTCTAATTTGCTCACTATCTAATGGTCACAGGTTTACTTATTTTCAGCAAGCGTCAGGGAGGGCGGGTTGTCTAATATTCGCTTGCGCATCCATAACCCATCCTGTGGTGCTTCTTCTGGCCGCAGAAAATATTTCTAATTCGCTCAAAGCTGAGATAACTTCAACCTGATCGAGCCCTGATCTATTAACTAATTCTTGAATTTGAAAGCCACCTCTTAAAGGAAGGGCTTCAAAAACCAACTTTGCGTTATCACTTAGTCGGTCATAGGTGGAGAGCTTCGAAATTTCTATTTGTTCCGGAGGGAGTTGCCCAAGTGGAGACAGTAATTCGATTACATCTAGGTGATGAGTAATTATTTCAGCTTGCTTGGTTTTAATTAATTCATTTGTGCCAGTGGAGTTTTCATTGGTTACTTCACCTGGGAATGCCATAACCATACGTGAAATCTTGCTTGCGTGATTTGCTGTTGAAAGCGAACCAGAAATCTTAGGAGCTTCAACTACTACCACCCCACCCGACAGCGCAGCAATTATGCGATTTCTTTCTAAAAATTGAGATTTACCTGGAGGTCGACCTGGCGGGTATTCGCTAACTACTGCTCCATTGTTAACAATTCGATTAATTAATTCTTGATTTGCTTTTGGATAAAAATTATCTAAACCGTTTGCTTGAACACAAATTGTTGTACCTTTTGCTAACAGTGTGCTGTGATGTGCAATTACATCAATTCCAAAAGCGCCTCCAGAGACAATTGTGTAACCAAAATTTGCTAATTCAAAAGCCAAATCTTGAGTGATTCGCGCACCATAAGAAGAGGCGTTTCTTGTTCCCACAATGGCCACTGACTGATCTTTGAGCGTTAACTTTTCACCCTTCACGAATAATCCAATTGGAGTAGCTAGGTCAAGATCACTTAATTGCTCTGGCCAATACTCACTTTCTGGAGTTAGGTATTCAATTGCTTTAACCGCTAATTGCTCACGAATTTCATCAATGGAATTGATTTGATTTAGTCGCGAAATACGCCTTCTTTCGCTTGGTCTAGCGGCTGCATTTAGGGTGACTGTTTCCAAAGCAGTCTTAGCTCCGCGAGATTGAATACTTCTTGCTAAATGAAGATCCAAGTGATCGCTAATCCAACTCAAAATTAATCTCGAATCAGCTTCACTTAGTTTTTTTATTTCATCAATTTTCATGCCGCCCACTTTCCTTCTGCATCTCGAAGCGAGAGCGCTGCTAAAACATCTTCCTTTCTCGGTCGATCTTGATCCCTAAGATCGCTGACCGACCAAGCCAATCGAACTACCCGATCAGCTCCCCGAATGGAAATAAGGCCTCTTCTTAAAGAGTCTTGCAATACATCTCCCGCTTCGTTTAGTCGATAAGTAGTTCGTAGAGACTTCGGAGTCATATGAGCGTTCAATTTGAAGTCTTCATCTTTAAATCTTTGATTCATGCGTTCACGAGCTAGCAATACGCGCTGGGCGATTTGTTCAGATGATTCATTTTGATTAACTTCAACTGCCAGCTCTGCTTGAGTTGGAACATAAAGCCTCAATCTGATATCAACTCGATCCATAAAAGGACCAGATAATTTATTTAGGTAACGAATTTTGCTTTGCATGGTGCAATTACATTTTTGCCCGACACTTGGGCCGCATGGGCACAAATTCGCTGCAATTAATAATTGAAATCTTGCAGGCATTTGAGAAACAAAGTTTGCTCGGGCGATAACTACGCGCCCTGATTCCAAAGGTTGCCTTAATGACTCCAAAACGTTTCGAGGGAATTCTGGTGCTTCATCTAAAAACAAAACTCCCAAATGCGCTTGTGTTACTAAGCCCACTGTGGCAGCTGCTTTAAATCCCCCGCCAATAACTGCTACATGTGTGGCAGTGTGATGGGGAGCCACAAAAGGTGGAGTTAAATCAAGTGCATATTCGTCATCCAAAATCCCGGCACTAGATCTAATAGCACTAACCTGCAACGCCTCAGATTTACTTAGTGGCGGCAAAATCCCTGTGAAGCGTTCTGCTAAAAGTGTTTTACCAACTCCTGGTGGGCCAATCATGGCTACGTGGTGCCCTCCCGCTGCCGCGCATTCCAATCCCCATTTAGCAAGCGCATGACCTGCAACCTCGCTCATGTCACTACCTTGTTTAATTTTTGCTTGAGACTTAGCTCTGATATCTCTTGGTTTTTTTGCTTTGGAAATTACGGCAATCAACTCCTTCAAGCTTGAAACCGCAAAAACTTTTAAGTTATCAACTAAGGTGCATTGAGCAGCGCAATCTGTTGCCGTTAAAAAATTACCTAAAGTTTTACTTGCGGCAATTGCTGCGGGTAGCGCTCCTTTAACTGGCTTAACTGCGCCATCTAATCCCAACTCCCCTAAAACTGCAAAGTCTTTTATGTCTTCAGGTTTGATTTGCTCAGTCGCCGTTAAAACAGCAACTGCAATTGCTAAATCAATACCGGCACCTGTTTTTGGTAAACCCGCTGGGGAGAGCGAGACAGTGACTTTTCTATTTGGCCAAACCAGATTGCTATTTCGAATAGAAGCTTTCACGCGATCTCTCGATTCTGCAACTTGCGTATCTGCCAATCCCACAATCGAAAAACCTGGCAATCCCTCGCCAATATCAACTTCAACATCTATTAAATGTCCAGTCACTCCAACAACTACCACTGATTTAACAATTGCATGTTTCAAAATTCAATTCCTTTCAAATGGTCGATCGTGGGATCGCTATCTGGAATTCCAGTTACGCCAACAATGTCGATTCGAACTGATTTTGCTTTCATAGAGTTAGCTAATAAGTAGGCATAAAGTAATTGCTTTAGCCTTTTAGCTTTATCTTTACCAATAGCCTCGAGAGGTGTGCCAAATTTGGCTGAAGTTCTAGTTTTGACTTCACAGGCGACAATCGTCTCGCCATCTTTTGCCACAACATCTAATTCGCCTATAGAACAGCGCCAATTCGAGGTCAATATTTCGTAACCATCGTTTTTCAAATGTTCTTGAGCGACCTTCTCGCCCCAATCACCTAATAGTTTGGATCGATTCTTCATACAGTCAATAATGAAGATTTAGTTAACTAATAACTAGACCCCAGCAAAATCTGTGGATATTGCTTCTCTATAAACAAAAATATGTGGATAACCTCCCTTGCCAAGAGCAATATTTTTTGATTTTTTAGCCGCAAAATTTTCTAAAATAACGAATCATAACGATCTCGACAACAATAAAGGACTTTTTAAATAAATAGACCCTGGGTTTGGTTTTGAGAAAAGTGATTTTTTAAAAATTAATCCCATGGATTTAGTTAAATAAATGGCTTCCAGCTTATTCGGTGATAATCACTTGGGCCATGCAGCTTAATTGCCTCCAGGTGCGCAGGAGAGGCGTAGCCTTTATTTTTTTGCCACGCATAGTTTGGCACTTTTTTAGCTAATTCATCTAACAGGCCGTCACGTTCTACTTTTGCCAGCACACTTGCAGCAGCCACCGATGCGCAGGCTTGATCCGCTTTGGTCTTGGTAACAACTTTGATTTGTTCAATTAAGCGAGCGAATTCTCCTAGTTCTATGGCAACTTTTGCTTCTAAAAATAATTCATTTGGATTTGTTTTTAGCCAGTTATGCTTGCCGTCCAAAATAATTAATTCAGGGATATTGCTCAATGCCGCCAAGGCTCTGCCAGCTGCAAGTTTCAGTGCGTTCGGTAATCCGTGTTTATCTATTTCTTTGTTAGAGCTATGCCCCACTGCAAAATCTGAAGTCCAAGTTTTGATTTCTGGTATTAGGCCTTCTCGCTTGCTCGGGCTTAATAATTTACTGTCGTTTAGACCCTTGGGGATGTTGCCTACTTCGCTTGAAATAACCGCAATTCCAATTGAGACCGGACCCGCGATGCAACCTCTACCGACTTCATCAATCCCAGCGAGAGACTTTATGCCTTGTGAGAAAAAGCCTTTCTCTAATGTGAGCGAAGGTGCCATCTAACTAATTATTGTCAGGAATTTGACTAAATATCTCAGGTCTATTTAATTTGGCAAATCGATCAAATGGCCAAATTCGATAATTGACCTTTCCAACTACGTGGCTTTCAGGAATAGTTCCATAGGCGGTCTGCAGATGATATCTGGAGTCACGAGAATTGGGGCGATTATCTCCGAGCATGAAGAGTCGACCTTCTGGAACAGTTATTTCAAATTCAACTTGGTCGCTACTCACACCTGATTTTAAATAGTCTTCTTCTAATGGAACTCCGTTGACAATAATTCGACCGGCATCATCGCAGCAAATTACTTCATCGCCTCCCTTGGCAATTACTCTTTTCACTAAGTCTTTTCCTTCGTCACTCGGCAAGAGACCTACAAAAATCAAGGCACGAACTACCGGATTGCTGCTTCCTTGAGAATCAGGTAACCAGCCTCCTGGATCCCTGAAAACAATTACATCTCCACGATCCACGGGTGAATAGATCTTAGAAAATTTGGAAGCAATAATTCGATCTTGTAATTGCAGCGTATCTTCCATAGAAGCACTTGGAACGTAAAATGCTTGAAAAAAGAAAGCCCTGACTATCGAAGATAAAATCAGGGCAATCGTTAAGACAATTACAATTTCTTTGACGAACGACCAAATAGCTCGCAAGATGCTAACTAGTTGCTCTCTTTATTTTCTTCAGCAACAACTTCTTCGGCAGGTGCTGGTTCGGCCACTTCTTCTGAGGCAGCTTCTTCTTGAGCTACATCTTCTTGAGCTGCTACTTCTTCTGCCATCGGAGGAGCCTCTTCAGTTACAGCTTCCTCGACTGGAGCTTCTTCGCTAGCAGCAGATTCTTCAACTGCTTGTGAAGTTTCAACTTCAATGTCTTCATCGCTGGCAATTGCTGAACTTAAGTCACCGCGACGCTCTTTGATTTTGGCAGCTTTTCCAGTCAAATCTCGCAAGTAATAGAGCTTGGCACGACTTACGTCGCCCATGGATATTAATTCGATCTTTTCAATAATTGGCGAATGCAATGGAAAAGTTCTTTCAACGCCTGTACCAAAACTAACTTTTCGAACTGTGAAGGTTTCGCCGATTCCACTACCCTGGATGCGGGTTACGACTCCCTGGAAGATCTGGATACGAGAGCGTGATCCTTCAACAACTTTTACGTGAACTTTTACTGTGTCACCAGATCTAAGCTTTGGAAGATTTTTCTTAATTGATGCGGCATCAAGCGCGTCTAAGCGTTTCATTTTTACTCCTGACTCAACATGCCCCAGGTCAATTGAATCTTTTTTTCGTGGCCGAGATTTTCATTCTTCGCCCCCCTGTGGCAGGGCGATCGAATTCTCGGAAAGTCCCCTTATTCTGCCAGTTAAAGAATTTGGCTTAATTTTGGGATATCAGCTTGAGGATTTTTTTGTCATTGTTGCGCGCCATTGGGCAATTTTTTTATGATCTCCAGAAAGCAGAACATCTGGGACGGATAGCTCCCGCCAAACTGGCGGACGGGTAAAGACAGGGCCTTCTGTGCGATCTTCCATTAAGCCCGGGGCAAAAGAATCGTCAAGAACCGACTCTTCATTCCCTATAACACCATCGATTAATCGTGTTACTGCCTCAATGATGGCAATACTGGCGACCTCGCCGCCATTTAACACATAATTTCCCAATGAAATTTCTTTGACTGATTTAATTTTTTGATGTTGTTTGTAATGCTCGGCAACTCTGGCATCAATGCCCTCATAGCGACCACAAGCAAAAATTAAGTGATCTTCCTTAGAAAGCTGATTCGCCGTTATTTGCGTGAAGGGTTCGCCAGAGGGAGTAGGAATTATCAAGGTGGCTTGAGTTGAATTTTCAAGAATTGAATCGATAGCTTCACCCCACGGTACTGGCGACATCACCATTCCTGGGCCACCTCCGTAAGGGGAATCGTCAACAGTTTTATGTTTATCGTGAGTGAAATCTCGCAAATCGTGAACTCTAATATCTAAAATATTTTTTTCTTTAGCTTTGCCAATCAAAGACAAATTCAAGCAATCAAAAAAACTTGGAAAGATTGAAATTAAATTAATTCTCATTTTGCTTCAATCGCTTGATCGTCAAAGAGTCCTTTAGGTGGTGTTATCAGCAGAGTTTTTTCTAAAACATTTACTTCAGGCACGATTTCATCAACAAAGGGTACTAGCACTTGTTTATTTTCAGGTGTTTTTATAACTAGCAAATCTTGTGCTGCGCCATGAATTACATCGATTACTTCGCCAAGATTTATCTGATTTTGATCAAATGCTTTGAGACCAATCAACTGCTGATCATAAAATTCATCACCTTCAGTTGGGATTTCTGACTCATCAAGGTCCAAAGTTAAGTAATAACCTTTATATTCATCTGCTTGATTTCGATCTTCGATTTCTTCAAAGAACACCAATAGTTTTTTTTGAGTTAACTTTATTGACTTAACTGTTAAAGTTTTTTCAGAATTTTGTAGTTTTAGTTTCGACTTTGGCTGAAATCTTTGTTCCGGATTATCAGTCAATACTTCAACGTTTATTTCGCCTTTAACGCCGTGTGGTCGACCAATTCGGCCAACTACTACTTGCATTCTTATTCGCCGTCGATGTCCACAAAGTCAATCCGAGTAGGGCGGCCCGGTTGCAATGCATTAACCACAGTTCGTATTGCTGTAGCGGTACGTCCATTGCGTCCGATAACTCGGCCTAAATCTTCGCCGTTAACTCCAACCTCAAGCGTGACTCCACGCTTAGTTGTGCGAGGAGCAACTTCTACATCATCTGGGTGATCCACGATTCCTTTAACAAGGTGCTCGAGTGCGTCCTCAATCATTTTTTAAGCCTCTTTGGTTTCTTCAGCTGCGCTTACTTCAGCCGCTGGTGCTTCTTCTGCCTTAGTTTCCTCTTGGGTTTCCTGGGTAGTTTCTTCAGTCTTTACTTCTTCGGCTACAGGTGCTTCAGCAGCTACTTCTTCGGTTGCTGACTCTTCAGCTTTAGGTTCTTCTACCTTAGGTGTTTCTTTAGGCTTAGGAGGGTTCTTCGCTTCTTCTTCTTTTACCTTAAAAGCATCTTTAACTGCAGCGTCGTAAATTGCCTTGCGATCAACTTTTGGTGGAGCAACTTGAACTTTGTTTGAAGTGTCGCCTTCGCCCGTGTACTTTTGCCAATCACCCGTTAGTTTCAAAATGGCTTTAACTGGATCAGTTGGTTGTGCTCCTACGCTGAGCCAATACTGAACACGTTCCGAATTAACTTCAATAACTGATGGATTTTCTTTTGGCTGGTAGACACCAACCTCTTCAATGGAACGGCTGTTCCTGGCAGCTCTTTGATCAGCAATCACAATTCGGTACATAGGGGTACGGATTTTGCCTAGACGCTTTAATTTAATTCTTACAGCCACTTTGTTCCTTTGTTATAAATTTTCGAGAAGGCTAAGTCTCCCAGAGCGCTAGCATCGAGTCATCGATAAGACCCATTCTATAGAATGATATTATTCTATAATGTTTTTAAATTTAGAAGCGTTAAGGCTGCGGGCTCGTTTAACCCAAACTGAGGTTGCCGAAAAAATGGGCGTCTCACAAAGACGTGTATCTGCCATCGAAAATGGAGAGGACCTTCAGCTCTCCACTTTGCAGCGCTACTTGCGAGCACTGGAAATGGACCTGGAAGTTTTTGCCAACCATAAAGCAAATCGAATTGAAATTAATTTGAGTTAAAGTTTAAAAGCAGATCCATACTCTTCGGTTGGAACTGTAAACCCTTTTTCTTCTAATGCTCTTTTGGCGGGATTGCCACTGCGTCTTGCGCCTTTCTTGGGCTTTTGCTTTTGTTTTTGTTTGTTGAAATTAGCGCTAGGAACTCCTGGAATACTTCCAGTAGTTTGAGCTCGTTTCATCATTTTTTGTGCTTCGCTAAACCTTTTGATCAAACTATTTACTTCACTCACTTGTACACCGGCACCTTGCGCGATTTTTGCCCTGCGATTGCCATCAAGTAATTTAGGATTTTTGCGTTCTTCCGGCTTCATTGACTGGATGATTGCTTCAATTCTAATTAACTCTTTGTCGTCGATGGCTTCAATTTGTTTTTTTGCTTGAGCCATTCCTGGCATCATGGTTAGCATTTTTGAAAGTGAACCCATGTTTTTAAGGCCCTGTAATTGCTCTAAAAAGTCTTCTAAAGTAAATTCCTCACCACTTGATATTTTTTGTGCAAAACGTTCTTGTTGGCTGGTATCAAAAACTCTTTCAGCTTGTTCGATGAGCGATAAAACATCGCCCATATCTAAAATTCGATTTGCCAAACGATCTGGGTGAAACAGATCAAAATCATCTAGTTTCTCGCCAGTAGAGGCATACAAAATAGGCAGATTTGTAGTTTCGACTAATGACAAAGCAGCACCACCGCGAGCATCGCCATCTAGCTTGGTTAGCACAATTCCATCGAAACCAACTTTGCTTAAAAATTGCTCGGCAGTGTTAACTGAATCTTGACCGATCATGGCATCAATTACTAACAGCGTTTCGTCTGGATTTACCGCCTGCTTTATTGCATGAGCTTGCTTAGTCAAATCATCATCAATAGCTAAACGACCCGCTGTGTCAATAATTACTATGTCATGCAAACTTTTTTTAGCTTCCGCTAAAGCGCGTTTGGCAACTTCCACTGGGTCGCCCACACCGTTACCCGGCTCTGGGGCAAAAACCGGAACTTTGGCTTGATCGCCAACAATTTTTAATTGGTCAACTGCATTTGGCCTTTGTAAATCGGCGGCAACTAGTAGCGGTGTGTGGCCATCACGTGCAAAGTATTTGGCTAGCTTTCCTGCAAGCGTGGTTTTACCGGCACCCTGCAAACCAAGAAGCATGAATACGGTTGGTGGGTTTTTCGCGAATTTGGGCCTTCGAGTCTCAGCACCTAAAATCCGCATTAACTCTGCATGAACAATTTTTGTTACTTGTTGGCCTGGGTTAATCGCCTTAGAGACAGTTTCGCCAAGTGCTTGTTCGCGAATTCGCCCTACAAAATCAGTGGCAACTTTAAGCGCCACATCACCTTCTAAGAGGGCGGTCTTGATTTCTGCTAAGGCTTCATCGATATCAGCTTCGCTAAGTCGACCCTTGCCACGAAGATTTTTGAGAGTGTTATTTAGTTTTTCGGAAAGCTGAGCGAACATGGGTTCAAGCGTAGTCAAGCACCCAAATTCACTCAGCCACCGATTGGCATTCCCAGCATTTAAATTGCCGATGCACCTTTTTCGCCAGTTCTAACTCGGACTACTTCTTCTACTGGTATCACCCAGACTTTTCCGTCTCCGATGTTTCCAGTTTGCGCTGCAGTTACCACGGCGTCTATTACCCTGGTTACTTCTTTGTCTTCAACCAGAGCTTCGATCCTCACCTTAGGAACCAAGTCAACTTTGTATTCAGCTCCTCGGTAAATCTCAGTATGACCTCCTTGGCGCCCAAATCCTGAAGCATCAGAGATGGTCATTCCGGTTACCCCATTTTCTTGAAGCGCAGTTTTTACGTCATCAACTTTAAAAGGTTTGACGATTGCTACTACTAACTTCATGCTTTCACTCCTTTGCTACCCGCATCTGAAAAGTCGTACGCAGACTCAGCTTGTTGTGCGAGATCTACTCCGCGCAACTCTGCTTCTTTGGTTGCTCTAAAGCCAGCAAACTTAACTAGCAAGCCGCCAATAATTAGCGTCATCACAAAGGTGTAGGCCATCACGATTACCACTCCTTGAACTTGAGCGATTAATTGCGAAGCTCCACCACCATAGAAGATTCCTAAGCCGTCATAAGCTTCAAAGAATCCGATCAAGATGGTTCCAACAATTCCTCCAACTAAGTGGACTCCTACTACGTCAAGAGAATCATCAAAACCAAATCGGTACTTAAGATCTACCGCCATTGCGCATAAGGCACCGGCAATCGCACCGATTGAAATTGCGCCCCAAGTATCAACTGAGGCACAGGCTGGAGTTATGGCAACCAAGCCTGCTACTACACCTGACGCGGCACCCAAGCTGGTTGCGTGACCATCTCGAATTTTTTCTGTAAGAAGCCACGCCAAAACTGCCGCGCAAGTTGCCGTAATAGTGTTAATAAAAGCAATTGCCGCAAGACCGTCAGCAGCGAGCGCGCTTCCGGCATTGAATCCAAACCAGCCAAACCAGAGCAGTCCTGCACCAATCATCACTAGCGGTAAATTGCTAGGTCGCATTGGAGATTTTCCAAAGCCAACTCGCTTACCTAAAATGATTGCTAGCGCTAAGGCTGCTACTCCTGAGTTGATATGCACCGCAGTTCCACCGGCAAAATCAATGGCTCCAATGGTGGCGCCAATTAATCCACCTTGTTCACCATTCTCATTTCCAAAATAAAAAACTGCTCTAGAAACTGGTAGGTAAACGAATGTTCCCCAAATTGCAGCAAACAACAACCAAGGACCAAATCGAGCTCGATCAGCAATCGCACCAGAAATTAATGCCACAGTGATAACTGCAAAAACTCCCTGAAAAGCCACGAATGTCAATGCGGGAATTGGAATGTAACCACCATTAATTGCCACTGATTCGGTATTCATTATCGAACCCAATCCCCAATAAGTGGCAGGGTTGCCTAGAAGGCTCCAACTTCCAGAACCAGTTGCTGGGCCAAAGGTAACTGAATAGCCAAAAGTCACCCATACCAAGGCAACTACCACCATGGCACCAAATGACATCATGATCATGTTTAGTGTGCTTTTGGCGCGGACCATGCCGCCGTAAAACATTGCCAATCCTGGAACCGTCATCAACAGCACCATGGCGGTGGCGATCATTATGAACGCGGTATCGCCCGCGCTAATTTCAGGCATCAAACCATCCCCTAAATAGAATTATCTTTTTCGCGCCGTTGCGAATGGACAGCACTATTGAGGAGCAATGTAAACATCAAGGATTAAAAGTGTTGCGTGCATGTATCAATTTGAACTTTTTTGTTACAGGATTATTAACTAAGCAGATCAGTTACAAATTCTTCGGAATCAAAAGCCTTTATATCTGCTAGTCCTTCACCAATTCCAATGAATTTAACCGGAACTTGTAGCTCTTGAGCTATGGCCACCACGATTCCGCCCTTGGCTGAGCCGTCAAGTTTGGTCAAGATAACTCCAGTGACATCTACAGCTTCGGTAAATATTTTGGCTTGAATAAGACCGTTTTGCCCAGTCGTGGCGTCAATTACTAACAAAACTTCGTTGATAGGGGTTTGCTTCTCTATTACTCGTTTAATTTTTCCTAGCTCATCCATCAAGCCTGCTTTAGTATGCAAACGACCAGCAGTATCTACCAGCAAAATATCGGCGTTTAGCTCATTTGCTTTTTGCACTGCCTTAAAGGCCACACTTGCTGGCTCGGAATTATCCTCACCGCGGATAAAATCACTCTCTGATCTTTGCGCCCAAGTTTCCAACTGATTTGCTGCTGCTGCCCTAAAGGTGTCCGCTGCTGCCAAAACCACAGTCTTACCTGCTGCATGAAAATAATTTGCTAACTTTCCAACGCTGGTAGTTTTTCCTGTGCCATTTACTCCCACAATTAAGATCACATTTAATTGATCTTTTACAATATTTAATTCTGATGTTTGCGAAGTAGTTAATACTTCGATCAACACCTCACTTAAGATTTTCTTTGCTGCAGCTACTTCTGAAACACCTTTTAGATTTGGATGCTTCTTTAGTTTTTCAATCACTACTTTTACAGTATTTGGACCTAAATCCCCTAAAATTAATGCATCATAAATTTCTTGCCAAGCAGCGTCATCTAATTTTTCTCTTGAAAATGTACTAACAAGCTTTTTGCCAAAATCGAAATTAAATAGACCCACGATTAGACAGGTTCAGGTTCTCTAGCGTCACGAATTCTTTGGCTTACCACCGCAGAAACGCCATCACCCCTCATGCTGATTCCATAAAGTGCGTCTGCAATTTCCATGGTGCGCTTTTGGTGGGTAACAACAATTAATTGACTTTTTTCTCTTAATTCTTCATAAATCTGCAATAAACGGCCCAAGTTGGCATCATCCAAAGCAGCTTCAACCTCGTCCAATATGTAGAAGGGGCTTGGTCGCGCTTTAAATAACGAGACTAGAAAAGCAACTGCCGCTAGTGACTGCTCTCCACCAGAAAGCAAAGTTAACCGCTTTACCTTCTTGCCCTCTGGAGTAGCTTCAACTTCTATACCAGACTCGCGCAAGTTGTGTGGATCAGTTAAAACTATTTTGCCCTTACCGCCTGGAAACAATCTTGGAAAAATATTTTCAAACTCTCTAGAAACATCTCTATATGCTTCGAGAAACACCTGTTGAATTCTTTGCTCAACTTCACTAATTACATCTAGCAAATCTTTACGAGTGCGCTTTACATCCTCGAGCTGCTCGGTTAAGAACTTGTTGCGCTCTTCTAGAGCGGCGAATTCTTCAAGAGCTAAAGGGTTAATTCGACCCAAGAGATTCAATTGTTTTTCGGCTTGGGCTAAGCGCTTTTCTTGCTGTTCTCTTACGTAAGGAATTGGTGCAGGTGGTGGTGAGTTTGGATCCCGCTTTTCTACTTCTTCTTCAGTTTCAAAAACTGGTACTAATTGATCAGGGCCATATTCACGCATCAAAGTCTCAGCGTCAACACCATGATCCTCTAGTGTGCGATCTTCCAGCTGTTCAATCCTTAAACGTTGTTCTGTTCTCGCCATTTCATCTCGATGGACTGAATCAACTAATCTTTCAAGATCGCTAGATAGCTCACGTAACTTTGTTCTTACTGTTAAGAGTTCTTCATCCATCTGTTTCTGCTCTTTTTGTGCTTCGTCGCGAGCAATTTCAGCTTTCATTAATGAGTTCTCTAAATAATTGAGCGCAGTATCAATCCCGATTAGTACGGCGCTTGCAGTTGCTGCTGCTCTTCTACGTTGCTCTCTGCGTTCTTGAGCTCGAACTCTCGCCGCACGTTCAGTTTCTGCTTGGCGCTCTAATTGCATGGCGCGTTCAAGTACCGCTAAATGACGTTCTTCCGCCGTGCGATGCGCCAATCGTGCCTCAATTTCATTCTGGCGTTTTTCTTCTGCTTGAGTTAACAGCTCATCGCGCAGCTTTGGATCTAACTCTGCTTCACTTGGCTCGCCTTCGGAGTCATTTAATCTATTTTCCAACTCCCCCAAAACTCTTTCGTCGTCTTGACGAGCTTGTCTTATTTCTTCTAGAAACTTTTCAAGTCTTTGTGTTTCAGCTTCTGCGCTACGTTTTTGCTCACCCAAAGCACCCAGCTTTTCAGCTACTGCTGAAAGTTCCGCGTCAGACTCATGCAAGAGCGCAAGTGCTGCTTCAACTTTTTCGGCTACTCGGTTACGTTCTTCTCGAGCATTTTGTAATTTGAATCTAACTTGGTCTAATTCTCTGGCAATTTCATCGCGCTTTAATTCAGCAGCTTCTGCTTTTGCCTTAGCTTCAATTTTTGAAGCCGTTTTACCCGACCCACCAATAATGTAGGAAGAAGAAACCGCATCACCGTCACGAGTAACTGCCAACAGTCTTGGATGGTTTCTCACCGCAGCTTGTGCGTCAGCCAAATTTTCAACTAAGGCAACTTCTTTCAATAACACCCGTAAGGCATTCTCTAATTCATAAGGAGCATTAATTACCTCTAGCGCGCTACGGGCAAATTCAGGAACACTCGGTAGCGCAGACTGATCACCTAAAGCGTCGGCTAAAAGCATTGCAGCTCTACCTCTGTCATCTCGCTTAAGTTTTTCTACTGCGCGAATTGCCGCAGAAGAATCTTTTGCTGCAATGGCGTTCGCTGCTCTTCCTAATCCCGTGGCAATTGCCGTTTCCCAGCCTTTTTCAATACGCAATAAGGAGGCAAGCGATCCGATCAATGCATCATCGCCACTAGCTAACAATTCATCTGAAGCATCAACTTCTTCTGCAGCTGCTTGCGTTAAGGCTTCAGCTTTTGCCGTCCACGCCGCCTTGTCGCGAGAGATCTCTTGCATTTTCATCTCTAGATCAGCCACAATTTTTTCATGCTCTGCGAGCTCCTTGGCTGCCGCTTCATGCTGCGCATCAAGATTTGCTTCGCCAGTGTTTAGTCCAGCAATTTTTGCTTCTAATGACAAAAATTCCTGCTTTGCTAATTCAGCACGATCTGTGGCCTCTGCAATCTTCAGTTTTAATCTCTCAGACTCAGCGTCTCGTGCTTCTAAGCGAGACTTAGCCGCCATGATTTGTGAATTTAAACTTGCAATACCGTCTTTAAAGTCAGTTGCCCTTTGTTGAGCTGCTTGAAATCTAATTTGTTCGCGATTGAATTCTGCTTCTGCACTTTCTCTTTGAGCGGTGGCAGTACTTAGCTCACTTTTTACTCGATTTAATTCAATTTCTAAGTCATTGGCTTGACTTCTTACTTCTTTGGCTTCTGCTTCTAAAGCTTCTGGGTCTAGCGCAGACGTTTGATCTGCTTGATCCTCTTCTGCCATCTTTGCTCGCTCTGATGCTAAAGAACGAGAGCCTAAAAATCTCTCTCTAAGTGAAGCTAACTTGAACCAATCAGCTTGTGCGTTAGAAAGTTTAGGATTTGCTTGGGAGAGTAAAACTTCTAATTCTGCTTCGCGAGATTTTAATTTAGAGATTTCAGCTTCAACAACTGCTTGGCGCTCTTTAAGTGCAGTTTCGTCGGCAACTTCACGCTCCATTATCTCGCGCATTCTCTTTAAATCATCGGCGAGCAATCGTAATTTTGCATCACGTAAATCTGCCTGAATCGTCTGCGCTTTTCTCGCCACATCTGCTTGGCGAGCTAAAGGTTTGAGTTGTCGACGTAATTCAGTAGTTAAATCCTGTAAACGCAACATGTTGGCTTGTGTTGCATCAAGCTTTCGTTCTGCTTTTTCTTTACGTTTTCTGTGTTTCAAGACACCGGCAGCTTCTTCAATGAAACCGCGCCTTCCTTCAGGGGTTGAGAGCAGAACATCTTTTAGTTGTCCTTGGCCCACAATTACGTGCATTTCACGGCCAATTCCTGAATCGCTTAATAACTCTTGAACATCAAGCAAGCGTGAGGGGTTACCGTTAATGGCATATTCGCTACCACCATTTCTAAAAAGAGTTCTAGAAATAGTTACTTCTGAATAATCAATGGGCAAAGCACCATCAGTGTTATCAATCGTTAAAGAAACTTCAGCGCGACCTAAAGGAGCTTTTGAAGTGGTGCCAGAGAAGATGACATCGTCCATCTTGCCGCCACGAAGTGATTTGGCCCCTTGTTCACCCATTACCCAAGCGATCGCATCAACTACATTTGACTTGCCGGAACCATTTGGGCCCACAACTGCAGTAATTCCCTCTTCGAAATTGAGGGTGGTTGCAGAAGCAAACGATTTGAAGCCTCTTAAAGTCAGGCTTTTTAAATGCAAATCGCGCTCCTCTAGCGGTTAAATTTCTTCGATGCTAACTCTATCTATTCATCCTTTTTCTCTTTTGGCACTGAGGACACCGCGTACTCCCGCGTCCCACCCCAAAATTCTCTCTAATTAACTTTGTTTTACACCTGTAACAAAGTTGACCCGCTCTGCCGTAGGCCCGCAAGCTTTGCTCGAAATACCCACTTTCACCATTTACATTCACATAAAGTGCATCAAACGAAGTGCCGCCTTTTTCTAAGGCCTTGCGCATTACTTTTTCTAAAGCACTAAGCAACTTTTGATACTCTTCGATAGAAACTTGGTTTGCTGGAGTCTTCCAATCTAATTTGGCGTGCCAAAGCGCCTCATCGGCATAGATGTTTCCTACCCCACTAATTAACTCCTGATTCAAGATTGCACTTTTTACGCAAATTGTGCGCTTCCTTAGGTCCGCAATCGTCTTTTGCTTGTCGAACAGCGGGCTAAATAAATCAGGCTTAATTTTAAGGACCGAAGCAGGAATCGGTACTTGATTTGCGTCTAAAACAATTGGTTCTAAATTAATCCAACCAAAGGTGCGCTGATCTGAAAAAATTAACTTTTCGTTCCAGTCAGAAAATTCAAAAATTGCCCGTGCATGAAGCGGTTTCTGCCTCAAATCTTCAATAAATAAAAACTGGCCGCTCATACCCAAGTGAGCTGATAGCACCCAATCTTCATCATCTAACACAAACCAAAGAAACTTACCGCGACGCCTAACATCCAAAATGGTCTTACTAAGTAATTTGTCTATAAATTGCTTTTTTGTGCCTTCAAAATTACGTAGTGTTCGAGGATGTGAGGTTTCTATCCGGCTAATCGTTTTTCCTATTAAGTGACTTGCCAAGCCACTTCGTACTACCTCGACTTCGGGTAATTCTGGCATTTTAATTCTTACTTAATTTTTCAAACGCTTCTTTAGCTGCATTTTGCTCAGCAGTTTTTTTACTTTTACCTGTTCCAGTGCCAAATTCTTGTCCATTAACTATTACCTTCGCAGTAAATTGTTTATCGTGATCTGGCCCTGCTTCAAAAATTAAGTAATCAGCACTGCCAAGTTTTTTAGAAAACATAACTTCACTCAATGAAGTCTTCCAGTCAAGTGCTGCACCTAGGTCAACAGAATTTTCGATGATTGATGAAAAAAGTTTTAGAATAACTTTTGATGTTTTATCCAAGCCATGTGACAAATAAATCGCTCCCAGCACAGCTTCGAGTGAGTCAGCTAATATTGAAGATTTATCTCGACCGCCAGTAAACTCTTCGCCTTTGCCAAGCATCAAAAATTCACCCAAGCCAATTTCTCTCGCAACATCAGCCAGCGCTCGCGCATTAACAATTGCCGCTCTTAGCTTTGCCAGTTCGCCTTCTGCTGCTTGAGGATACTTTTGATAAAGCTCTTCGGTAATAACTATTCCCAAAACCGAATCGCCTAAAAATTCAAGTCGCTCATTTGTTTCTTCTAATGAATTTTCGTATGCGAAAGAGCGATGAGTTAGTGATTGCTTTAATAAGGTTTCAGGTAACTCGATACCGATTCGCGCGGTTAGTTCGCGCATTTCTCAGTTAAGGGTTTGTTACTTGACGACCGTTATAACGACCATCGTCGTCAGTGCGATGGCTTACCGTGAAAACGGTACGACCGTTAACTTCAGCCTTATTTATCTGAGGAAGCTTGCCCTTCCACTGTGAACGGCGCTTGCGGGTATTAGCGCGAGACATCTTTCGTTTTGGAACTGGCACTTTTAATTCTCTTTCTTTAATTCAGTGAGCTTGGCCCACCTTGGGTCTATCACTTCATGAACATGATCGGGCGCGTCCTCCAAACGGATTCCGCATTGGCCACAAAGTCCTAGGCACATATCGTTGCAGAGTGGTCTCAGCGGCATTGCAAGGACCAGGGCATCTCGCACTGCTGGCTCTAAATCTAAAAGGTCACCGACCATTTCTCGTACCTCATCGGCTTCATCCGTGTGAATTTCTTTATCTGGGTAGGCGTAAAGATCCGCAATCTCACCTGCAATTTCTAACCGCACTGGATCCAAGCATCGAGAGCAGTCACCACTGGCAACCGCAGTAGCAGTGCCGGTAACCAAAATTCCATCCACCACGCTTTCTAAGAGCAGTGAAAGCTTGACTTCGTCTTCTTCACGAATCTCTAGTGCACCATTAGTGAAGTCTTTTTTTGGCGCTAGCGAAAGTTCATAGTGCTTACTTTCCCCGGCCGCCCTAGTTAGGTCGTGGGTGTTTAAAACATATCCTTCTAAGGGATCTAATTTAGCCACAGGTTTTATTCTGCCTCAGATTTTCCAGTCATTTTTTCTCTACCTCGCTTTACTGCATCTAAGGTTTTATGCAGAGCAACTTCAAAATTTGCAAGCCGAGCATCAATGTATTTATTAGTCTCCAACCGCATTTTCTCAACTTCTACTTCGGCCATTTGCAATAAACCTTGAGCTTCTCTTTGCGCCTGAGCCAGAATTGAATGTTCACTTATCAAGCGACGTGCCTGATCTTTAGCTTTATCGATTAAGGCTTCTGCTGCCCTTCTGCCTTCATCGATTACTGACTCCTTCGCTTCTAAAATTTCGTTTGCCACTTGTACGTCATCTGGTAATTGCGCTCTCAATTGTTCCAGCAATTCAATAAAATCTTGCCGATTGACCAACGCACCATCTCGACTTAACGGCACCGATCTGGCTTCTTTAACTTGCTGCATTAAGTTCTCAATTATTTCGATCGATTTCATATCTTATCTTCCAAACTTTTTTTGCAACGCTGTTTCGACTGCCGGTGGAACCCATTGAGAAACATTTCCACCCAGTGAGGCAAATTCTTTTACCAAGCTAGAAGATAAGAAGGAGTGCACTGGATTTGTGGCGATAAATAAAGTGTCAATCCCACCTGCTTGGTAATTCATTTGAGACATCTGAAGTTCATAATCAAAGTCGCTCACTGCCCTAAGTCCCTTAACTATCGCTTGAGCATTTATTGATTTACAAAAATCAACCAATAGTCCATTAAAGGTTTCAATTTTTATATTTTTATATTTACTTGTTACCTCGTGCAACATGGCAACGCGCTCTTCAATTGCAAAGAGTCCTTTTTTACTCGAATTGACCAAGACTGCAACAACCACCTCATCTGCTAAGGCAGCCGCACGCTCAAATACGTCTATATGTCCGTTAGTCACGGGGTCAAAAGAACCAGGACAAACTAATTTTTGCATGAGATCAGGCTACCGATCCATAATAAAGAGTGTTATCCCCATATCGCTTATTTTTTAATTCCTTAATCACTTTTGGCCAAGTAAAGGCGTCTCTGGTTGGTCGTTCGATTACCAAGATTGCCCCATGAGCCAAAAATCCCCCACGGACCAAATTTTCTATTACTTCAAATAGCTCTTGGTTATTTACCCGGTAAGGCGGATCAATAAACACCAGATCGAATAAATAGTCTCTTAAATTTTCCTGGGTAAAAGTTTTTGACTTCTGCTTTTGAATTTCTACTTCAACATCTAAATTTGCTGCATTCTTTTTTAAAGTTTCAACAGCTTTTGAATCAGCTTCTACGAAGAGAGCACTCTTAGCTCCTCGAGAAAGCGCCTCAAAACCTAAACCTCCCGAGCCGGAATATAAATCTAAAACTCGCTTATCAAAAACTGCTTCCCACCCAATCAAGGTTGAGAACATCGCTTCTCTAACCATCTCGGTGGTGGGGCGCGCTGAATCAGGAACCAATAGCTTTCGCCCGCCATACTTACCAGAAATAATCCGAGTCACTTTAACTCTTTTCCAAAAATTCAGAACTCTGCATACTATCTAATTCATCAATTGCTAGTTTTAAGTTTGGCAAAGTGGATAAGGTTGGATCCTTTTCAAAGCAATCAATTGCCGCGGCTCTTGCATCAATAACAATTTCTTCATCTCGGACAACTTGCAATAATCTAAGTGCGCTTCTGCTTCCCGACTGCTGGACACCTAAAACATTTCCTTCTCGTCTTTGCTCAAGATCCAAGCGGGCGAGCTCGAAGCCATCGAGTGTGCTGGCAACTTTTTCTAAACGCTCTCTCGCCGATGTGTCAGCTTCTGCTTCAGTGATAAGCACGCAAAGTCCAGGGTATTTTCCGCGGCCGATTCTTCCGCGAAGTTGGTGCAACTGACTTACTCCAAATCGCTCGGCATCCAAAATAATCATCATCGTGGCATTTGGTACATCAACGCCAACCTCTATTACTGTCGTTGAAACTAAGACATCTATGCCATCTTTGCCAGCTGGCCCTAACTTGAAACGTGACATAATTTGATCTTTTTCAATTGCTGACATTCGACCATGCAAAACACCAACTCTAACTTCGCTCAATGGTCCTGCTGCTAACTTTGGTGCAACTTCAAGTACCGCTAAAGGCGGGCGTTTGGCGTTTGCTTCATTCGTCACATCTTCATCTGCGCTATCTCCGCCAATGCGTGGTGCTACTAAATAAACTTGATGACCTTTTTTAACTTCTTCTACGGCACGTTTCCAAACTCGCTCTAAATGCTGTGGTTTCTCTAGCGCCGGAACCACATGTGTTTCGATTTCTGCTCTACCTTTAGGTAGTTCGCTCAAAGTTGAAATATCTAAATCTCCAAATACCGTCATTGCCACAGTTCTAGGTATTGGCGTCGCTGTCATCACTAAAACATGGGGCTTTAAATCGTTCTTAGCTTTCGCAGCTAACGCGGCCCTTTGTTCTACGCCAAAGCGGTGTTGCTCATCGACTACTACTAATCCAAGATTGGCAAATTCAACACCTTCTTGAATTAGTGCATGAGTTCCGATGACTAACTGAGCACGATTTGAAGAAATCTCTGCCAAGACTTTGGAGCGTTCTTTTCCGGTTACAGATCCGGTCAATAAAACCACCGAACAAGAAACTTCCGCTGCGGTTAATTCTCCAGCTTTTGCTAAATCCCCTAATAAATTTTCAACAGTTCTAAGGTGCTGTTGTGCTAAAACTTCTGTAGGAGCTAGCAGCGCAGCTTGGGCTCCCGCATCTACTGCAGTGAGCATGGCCCGCAAAGCCACAATAGTTTTTCCACTACCAACTTCGCCTTGAAGTAATCGGTGCATAGGTTTAGTTTGAGATAATTCCTGAGCAATTTCTTCACCAATTTTTAGCTGGCCTTTAGTGAGTTCAAACGGCAACTGTTTGTCAAAGGCATTTAATATTCCATCTGTTTTAGCTTTGTAACTTGGCG
Source organism: Candidatus Nanopelagicales bacterium (assembly GCA_023254955.1). The sequence goes on from JALRKC010000003.1 coordinate 21,199, forward strand.
CAAGTTGATTATCATTTAGCATTCTGCGATTAACCAACACAGCCTGCAAAAGAAAAGCTTCTTCAAACATCATTCGATAAAGCGCCTGATTCGCTTCTTCTACGGTTTCTGGATTATGAATTGCCTTATAGGCACTCGCCAAGGAAACTAAATTACGCTTTTCTCTTATTTCAACAGGAATCAACTCATCGGCTTCTGTTAAGTCCAAAGTAGAAAGCACAAACTTTATTGCCTTAGCTACTCGCCATGAAGGAATCGCCCCAGTTGCCCGATAGACCGGAATAACCGCGTTGGCGAAAGCCTCTGCTGCCTCAGGATCAGTCTCTTCACCTAATTGCGCTGTCAACACATATTCAGGATGAGCTAATTGTTTTCGCCCACGAAATTCGCCAACTTTGCCAGCGAACAATCCTTGTGTGCCTGGTATCAACTTCTTTTTGTGAACTTGTGTTAAATGAAAAAAAGCAAGATCTAAGGTTTGTCGCCCATCAGTCACAACTACCTCTAACCGCTTCTTACCGCGTTGTCGCATAGGAATTTCTTTGCAACTTGCAACTTCTGCCAGCACGGTCACATGTTCATCTACTTTTAGCGAAGCTAGATCTGTTAACTCTCCTCTTTCTGCATAGCGCCTTGGGTAATGAGAAAGCAAATCCTTGACTGTTTTGTAGCCAAAAGCGCTTTCGATGGTTTTTGCGCTTCTTCCGCCTAAGACTTCAGTCAAGAGGCTGGATAATTTCACCACTTGCGCTCCTAGGGTTAATTCGGCTTTGGGGTAATTGTGGACAACGCTTACCCTTCTAGTAGCCTATGACTCGGCCCAAAATTGGGCAGTTTTTTGAAGGAGAAAAAAACATGAGTGCCAAGTGTGATGTTTGTGGCAAAGGTCCAGGATTCGGGCACTCGGTCTCTCACTCTCAAAGAAAGACCAAGCGTCGCTTTAATCCCAACATCCAAAAGGTGAGAGCCAAAATAAACGGCTCATCTAAGAGACTCAACGTTTGCACTGGCTGCCTCAGCGCCGGCAAGGTTGTTCGCGCCTAATTATTTAGCAAAATGATCATGGCCTAAACGGCCAGTCAACTCAGCCCCATCCAAAGTAACTTTTGCTTCACCTTTGAAAACTTCTCCAATGATTCGAAAGCCAGTTGGAATTGCTTTGTTGGAATCTATTGTCGCTAGAAAAGCATGATCGTCGCCGCCAGTTAGTACCCAAATCATTGGATCTTCACCAATTCCTAGTGCAGCCTCAACTAATAAATCGTCAGGGTGCAATGCGGTCGACTTTAAATCAATTTGAACTCCAGAAGCTTTTGCAATATGTAAGGCATCTTGCGCTAAGCCATCGCTTACATCAATCATGGAGCTAAGTTGACTCGCTGCATTTAAAGCTGCATGGTACTCAATTTGCGGTCGTTGGTGAGCTTGCACTAACAGATTTGGGCTGCGAAATCCTTTTTGCAACACACGCAATCCTGCCTGGGCCCAGCCAAATCTTCCCGAAGCAATTACTAAGTCGCCAGACTTTGCACCGCTACGCTCCACGGGTGCGGTCTTCAATTCACCAATTGCAGTTATCGAAATAATAATTTTTTCAGCGCGGGTGGTGTCTCCGCCGATTAGTACAGCGCCTAATTGATTTGCTTCTTCAACGATTCCATCGATCATGTCAATAAGCCAAGAAACCTCTACATCGCTAGGTACGGCCAACGCTAAAAGTAACGCTTTTGGCTGGGCGCCCATTGCTACTAAATCAGCTAAATTTGCAGCTGCCGCTCGATGACCAATGTCCTTAGCCGAAGAAAAATCTTTTTTAAAATGCTCATCTTCAATTAAAATATCAACGCAAGTTACTACCTCCGGTTGATTTAAATCTAAGACTGCTGCATCATCCCCAATTCCTACTTTTAGGAAGCTCGGATGTGCTAATCTTTTTTTAATTAATTCAATAAACCCAAATTCACCTACATCTGAAAGCGTTTGATCGCTCACGGTTTACCTGAGCCCTCGTTTTCGCTCTAGTGCTTCCTTTAATAGCAAATCAATTAGTTCACTAAAACCGATTCCGCTTTCGGCAAAGGTCCTTGGATACATAGAAATCGGAGTAAAGCCGGGCATGGTATTTATTTCGTTAAGATAAATTTCCCCGTTATTTTTAAGAAAGAAATCAACACGGGCTAAACCCTCACAACTAATGCTGTCAAAGGCTCTAATCGCTAGCGCTTTAATCTCGCGTACTTGTTCTTCAGATAATTCTGCCGGGACTACCAGTTCGGCACCATCGTCAAGATACTTAGCTTCATAATCATAAAATTCATGACTTTGCTTAACCTTAATTTCAGCCGGCACGCTTACTAAGCGCTGGCTTGCATCTAATACCCCACACTCAATCTCTCTAGCCTGACTTACTGCTTCCTCGACTAAGAAGATTGAGTCATGTTTTAGCGCAGTTGAAATCGCCTGCTCCAGTTCGTTTGCGTCATTTACTTTAGAAATCCCTACGCTTGATCCGCCTCGAGCTGGCTTTGCGAACAATGGATAGTGCAATTGATTAATCTCTGTCAAAATTCTTTCAGAATCTCTAGTAAATTCCTCTTCACTAAAGCTCTTCCAGTCACTCACCTTCAATCCGGCTTGACGAAACAGTAATTTCATTAGTGGTTTATGCATGCCTATTGCCGAAGCTAAGACTCCGCTTCCAACATAAGGAACTTGGTGCATTTCTAGAAGTCCTTGCACTGTTCCATCTTCACCCCAAGCCCCATGTAATACCGGAAAGACCACTTCTGCCGTTAGTAGTTCTAAGGGAGGGTTTACTGTTGCAAGAGCAGTAGAATTTTTAGCAATTACAGAGTTATCAATTTTTGGTAAAGATTGACTATCTTCAAAAATAAATTCTTCATTAAAAACAACCCAGCGACCTGCTTTGGTAATTCCAATTGGTATTACTCGATACTTATCGCGATCAATTTCATGCAAAATAGAGTTTGCAGATAGGCATGAAATTTCATGCTCGTTACTTATCCCCCCAAAGAGGATTGCGACTGTAACTTTTGCCATGTGAACAGCGTAGTGGTTTCCTGGTTAATGTTCTTTAGTTAATGCTTGTGCTAGCAGAGTAGAAATTGCAGTATCTGCCTTAACCTCACCGGCCACTACCTTTGCAATTTGTTCGCTAATGGGGATTGAGACATTTAGTCGGCTTGCGATCTCTACCAACGGCTGCGCTGACTTTGCACCTTCTACCGTTCTCTTTACTGCTTCTTGAGCTGCTACCACCGAATAACCTTCGCCGAGTAGTTGACCAAAAGTTCTATTTCTTGAAAGTGGAGACTGACTGGTTGCAATTAAATCTCCAATTCCAGCTAAACCTAAGAATGTTTCAATCTTGGCGCCCATTGCGAGGCCAAGTCTTGTCATTTCCGCTAAGCCCCTGGTGATTACTGATGATTGAGTGTTTTCGCCTAGTCCTAAACCCACCGCTATTCCATTAGCAATTGCAATTACATTTTTTGTTACTCCGGCTATTTCGGTACCGATAACATCTGAACCCCAAAAAGGTCTGAAGTATTCACTTGCAAAGTAATGCGAAATCTCTTCGGCATTTGCTAAATCGGTGCAAGCGATCGTGGTAGCGGTCGGTTGCCGCTGAATAATTTCTGTGGCTAAATTTGGTCCACTTATCACTGTTATTTGATTATCCGCAATTCCTAACTCATCTTTGATTACTTCACTCATTCGAAGATCGCTTTTAAGTTCTAATCCCTTAATTAAGCTGATTATTTGGACATTGGGTTGAAATAAATGCTTCCACTCTCGTAGTGCGCCTCTTAATGATTGGGCCGGGATGGTTAAAAAAACGTGGGTAGATTCTTTCAACGCACCCTCGATGTCATTTGTGCCGCCAATTCGCTTTGGCAATCTCACCTCAGGGTGATAACTCTGATTTGTGTGATTTTGATTTATCTCGTCAACAATCTTTTTATCGCGACTCCAAACCAAACAGTCATGATCAGCGTCAGCAATTACCTGTGCGAATGCTGTTCCCCAAGAACCAGCACCAACAATTAGCGGGCGAATCATCTACTGCTACCCCACTTGTAAATTTCAGACGGTGGCTCTTCATTTCTAAGTTGTGCAAGTAGATTGGCAATTTCGCGCATCAATCTTGCAGTACCGACCTTTAGGACTTCTGAATCAATAGGCCTTCCCCTTAGGTCATCTAAATTTAACGGTTTGCCGGCAATAATCTTTATAGTTTTTCTTGGAAACAAATTTAGTTTTTTCTGATAAGGCGCCATTATTTCTTGCGCCCCCCACTGCGCAACCGGAATTAATGGAACGTTTGCACTTAGGGCCACATTTACTGCTCCAGACTTTCCAGTCATTGGCCACAAATTTGGATCGCGAGTTAATGTTCCCTCGGGATAAATAACAACGGCTTCGCCTCGCTTGACACTGGCGATTGAATAATTAACACTCAAAGCTGCTGCATTAGAGTTTCGGTAAACGGGAATTTGCCCCGCATTTTTGATAACTTTTCCTAAAATTGGTAAGCGAAATAAAGAAGCTTTCCCAAGAAATCGTGGTGGGCGATCGTTGTCCCACAAAAAGTGTGCGATAACCAACGGATCAATCCATGAAATATGGTTTGGACAAACCACAATTCCTGAATCAATTCCTAGATTTTCCACTCCGTGATATTCAC
>JALRKC010000040.1 GCA_023254955.1 Candidatus Nanopelagicales bacterium
CAAAATACTAAATAGCCACCCTTCACTCTTGCCGATGTTTCCTGGGCTAAATGCAGTAGCGCAAGCTTTGGCGGAAAATGTCCAAGAAACCGGGGCTACCATGCATTTGGTAGACCAAGGGGTAGACACCGGGCCGATCGTGCATCAGGTGACGGTTAAGGTTTTGCCTCAAGATACTCCAGAAGCGCTCCACCAAAGAATTAACTTGGCAGAGCAAGAGGCTTTACCCAAAGTTGTTGACTTGTTAGTTAACAATCAGTGGCAAATAAACCCAGAGCTTTGATTAGCGTCTCTGACAAGTCTGGCTTAATTGATCTTGCTCAAGCTTTAATTAATCACAATTATGAAATTATTTCTACAGGATCCACACAAGCAGAATTAGCTGCTGCCAACATATCGAGCACACCTGTCAGTGAAGTTACAGATTTTCCAGAAATTTTAGATGGACGAGTTAAAACACTTCATCCTAAAATTCATGCGGGGATTTTGGCTGATTTAACTAACCCAGAGCATAAAAAAACTCTAGATGAATTAAATATTGAAGCATTTAATTTAATAATTGTAAATCTTTACCCATTTAGTGAAACTGTAAATGGTGGAGCGAGCCCAGAAGAGACCATTGAGCAGATTGATATCGGTGGACCGACTTTAATTCGAGCAGCGGCAAAAAATTATAAAAACGTAGTAACGCTAGTTTCCCCTCAACAATACAAAGAATTTATAAATTTATTAGGCAGTGAAATTACAACCGAGCAACGTCAAAAGTTTGCTGCGGCTGCATTTGCCCATACTGCAACTTATGACTCGATAATCGCGAGATGGTTTGCTCGAAACGAGTCACCTGAAGCTCCTAATTGGGTGGGCGCCACTTACAACAAATTGCAAGATTTGCGTTACGGCGAAAACCCGCACCAAAAGGCAGCCCTTTATGTAGGTCAAACCAGTGAGCCAGGGGTAGCAAAGGCGAAAATTCTTCATGGCAAGTTAATGAGTTATAACAATTTCGTAGATGCGGATGCCGCAAGGCGTGCGGCGTTTGATCATCCAGAGCCATGTGTAGCAATTATTAAGCACGCAAATCCTTGCGGAATAGCTATCGCAGATGATTTAGCAACTGCTTTTAATAAAGCTTTAGCAACAGACAAAGTAAGTGCATTTGGTGGAGTAATTGCTAGCAACAGATTCATAGATGCAGCGGCGGCTAGCGCAATTAGTGAAATCTTTTTTGAAGTAGTTGTTGCACCTGGTTTTGATGAAGCTGCCTTAGAAATTTTGAAAGCAAAAGAAAATTTGCGACTTCTACAGGTAGCAGGCCCGCATCCAGGCCATCGAGTGGAGTGGCGAACTATTTCCGGCGGTGTGCTTATGCAATCGGTAGATAATGTTTCGGCATATCACGATGAGCCAGAAAATTGGGATTTAGTTGCTGGCCCTGCAGTGAGCAAAGAAGTTTTAGCGGATTTGGAATTTGCCTTTAGGGCGGTGCGGGCACCAAAGTCGAATGCGATTTTGCTTGCTAAAGATACTGCGGCAGTTGGCATAGGAATGGGGCAAGTTAATCGAGTAGATGCGGCTCGTCTGGCAACTTGGCGGGCACAAGATCGTGCAAAGGGAGCTGTTTGTGCTTCAGACGCTTTCTTTCCCTTCCCTGACGCGCTGGAAGTTTTAATAGCGGCAGGGGTCACGGCGGTAGTGCATCCAGGTGGATCTAAGAACGATGAAGCAGTCATTGATCTAGCTAAGAAGTCGGGCATTTCGATGTACACCACGGGAATGCGACATTTCTCGCATTAATTTTTTGGCAATTCCCATTGCCGTAGCAGCTGGAGCTTTAGCTGCCTCACAAGCTTTTATTAGCGGAGAGTTAGCAAAAGCTACCGACAGTCTCTGGGCTGGCCTAATATCAAATATAGGCGCTTTTTTAGCGGTGTTGTTTTTTTTGTTTTCAAAAACCTTTAGACAGACGCTAACTACTTTCTTTCAGAAGTTACAAAAGAAAGAAATTCCCATTTGGATGTTATTCGGTGGCGCCTTTGGAGCGATCTATGTCGCAACTAGCGCTTACGCAGTTGCCAGCTTAGGTGCTGGACTTTTCACAATTGGGGTAGTAGCTTCAGCGAATTTTACCTCTTTAATCATGGATCGTTTTGGTTTTGGTTCACTGCAGCGTTATCGCATAAATATAATTAGAGTCTTTTCTGCGCTATTGGCGTTAATCGCAGTAGCTGTTGCAGTATATAATCCTGAAGAAAAACTATTCTTGTTTCCGCTTTTTATTGTAGCTTTGGCAGGTATTGCACAAATATTTCAGTTAGCCTTCAATTCAAAGTTAGCCACGATAAGTAGCACTAAAATTGCTACCTTTATTAATTTCCCAGTTTCTATTTTGGTGGGAACAATCTTTTTGATTAGCTTTATAATTTTAAATAATTCAATTCCAGATTTCCCAAGGACTTGGTGGCTTTATTCTGGAGGTCTGCTGGGTGCGAGTTTTGTTTTAATTGCGGCATGGTTAGTGAGAATTTTAGGGGTGCTTGTTTTTACCCTAGCGACAATAAGTGGCCAATTGGTTTCGGCTTTGTTTTTGGACTATCTCTTTTTGGGAATAGATTTAGGATGGCAAATATTTTCAGGAGCTTTTTTGGTGTTACTAGCAGCGTATTTTGCTCGAGGCGTGAGGTAATCTCTGAAGCATGGGCGAATCAGCAAAGGCTTTTAACGAGAGATCCAGCAAATTACGTTTGGTCAGCTCAAATCCAAATCCTTCAGAAGGTAATAGAGCCTTACGCTTAATAAAGCGACAGTATCCAAGCTTTTTAGTAATTACTTTGGCATTATCGGGGTTGGTTGTAGCGAATGTAACTGACTTTCGTATCGGTACCTACATTTTGGCTGCAGCCTTGTCGCTAGCTACCGTCTTTCGGCTCACTTGGAGCCGTTTTGCTGCAGGATGGTTAGCGGTTAGACATAGGGCACTTGACACTGCAATTTTGCTAGGGTTCACGATTTCACTAGTGGTTCTTGCCATAGTTGTCCCTGCTTAGTCAGGACTTTCCTCCTATTAAGATTGGAAATGCAAAAGTTGCTTCAAAATTTATCTTGAGGGGATGCTTCGCCCATGCCAAGAAAAGGCAAAGTCACAGTTGTGGGAGCAGGTTTTTATGGCTCCACTACCGCAATGCGTTTAGCCGAGTATGACATTTTTCAGACAGTAGTTTTAACCGATGTAGTAGAGGGCAAAGCCGAGGGCCTGGCTTTAGATATGAATCAATCTCGCTCAATCGAAGGTTTTGAAACGAAAGTTGTAGGCCAAACCACAGGATTAGATGGATCTGGTTACGAAGCAATTAAAGACTCAGACATTGTGGTGATAACAGCTGGACTTCCTAGAAAACCGGGCATGAGTCGAATGGATCTAATTGACACTAACGCGAAGATTGTTCGTCAGGTGGCGGAAAATGTTGCAAAGCACGCACCTAATGCCGTGGTAATTGTGGTTTCGAATCCTTTAGATGAAATGACGGCCTTGGCACAAATTGCAACTGGATTTGATAAAAAGAAAGTTTTAGGACAAGCGGGAATGCTTGACACAGCACGTTTTACAAACTTTGTAGCAGAAAAACTAGGGGTTCCAATAGCAGATGTCAAAACTCTTACCTTGGGATCCCACGGTGACACGATGGTTCCCGTACCAAGTCAATCATCAGTAGGTGGCAAAGCACTAAGTGAAATGTTGAGCGAATCTGAGATTGATGAGTTAGTAGAGAGGACTAGAAACGGGGGAGCAGAAGTCGTGGCGCTTCTTAAAACTGGCTCTGCCTACTACGCACCTAGTGCTGCTGCCGCTCGCATGGCAAAAGCGGTGATCGAAGATTCAGGTGAAGTAATGCCGGTTTGCGCATGGGTTGATGGCGAATATGGAATTTCAGGCGTCTACCTAGGCGTTGAAGCAAAAATAGGTTCGGCTGGGGTTGTATCTGTTGTAGAAACACCGCTTACTGAAAATGAAAAATCCGCACTTTTGACTGCTGCTGAAGCAGTTAGAGCAAAGCAAGCAGACGTTAAAGATAAATAGGAAAAGGAACAATGAGCAAAATTAAAGTTTTAAATCCCGTTGTTGAGTTAGACGGTGATGAAATGACTCGCATTATCTGGCAATTTATTAAAGATGAGTTGATTTTGCCATTTCTTGATGTAAACCTTGAATATTACGATCTTGGAATTGAATACCGCGACAAGACTGACGATCAGGTAACAATAGATGCAGCAAACGCGATTAAGAAACATGGAGTTGGCGTTAAGTGCGCAACTATTACCCCAGACGAAGCGAGAGTCGAAGAATTTGGGTTAAAGAAGATGTGGAAGTCACCGAATGGAACTATCCGAAATATTTTGGGTGGAGTTATATTCAGGGAACCCATCATCATTCAAAATATTCCACGATTGGTACCTAGCTGGACGAAACCAATCATCATTGGTCGTCACGCACATGGTGATCAATACAAAGCTACCGACTTTGTAGTTAAAGGGCCCGGAACGGTAACCATTACTTACACTCCCGAAGATGGATCAGCCCCGATTGAGATGCAAGTAGCAAAGTTTGAGAATGGCGGAGTTGCTATGGGTATGTATAACTTTGATGACAGCATCAGAGATTTTGCTCGTGCTTCATTTCGCTACGGGTTGAGTAGAAATTATCCGGTCTACCTTTCAACCAAGAATACGATTCTTAAAGCTTACGATGGACGCTTCAAAGATATCTTTGCTGAAGTTTTCGAAAGCGAATTTAAAAATGAATTTGCGTCAGCTGGTTTGTCGTACGAACACCGTCTAATAGACGACATGGTTGCAACCGCTCTGAAGTGGGAAGGCGGATATGTCTGGGCTTGTAAGAATTACGATGGTGACGTGCAAAGCGATACCGTGGCACAAGGATTTGGCTCGCTTGGCCTCATGACTAGCGTATTGATGACTCCAGATGGAAAAACTGTAGAAGCAGAAGCGGCACATGGAACGGTTACGAGACATTATCGTCGCCATCAAAAAGGTGAACCCACTTCAACAAATCCAATTGCCTCAATTTTTGCTTGGACACAAGGCTTAGCCCACAGAGGAAAATTAGATCAAACACCAGCAGTGACTGAGTTTGCTGAGCGGTTAGAGGCAGTTTGTATCCAGACTGTTGAAAATGGCCAAATGACTAAAGACCTCGCTCGCTTGATTAGCGCTGATCAGCCTTGGTTGACTACACAAGAATTTTTGGCAGCAATCAAGCAAAATCTTGATGCCGCAATGGCCTAGCTGGCAATACAGTAATCTCACGCTATGAACCCGCTCGTTAGCGATTTACTTTTAGTTCTTTTCTTCGTCTTGTTAGGTGGTGTTTTTGCTGGAACTGAAATTGCCTTGGTGTCCTTGCGAGAATCACAAGTAAAAAAACTATTAGAAACCAAAGGCCGTCGCGGCAAATGGCTTAGTGAATTAGTAAAAGATCCCAATCGATTTCTTGCAGCTGTGCAAGTTGGGGTGACGCTAGCCGGATTTATTTCGGCCGGTCTTGGGGCTTCTCAAATATCGCCCTATCTAACTCCAGTACTTACTAACTTATTCAGTGATAATGCAGCTGCAGTTACCTCTTTTGTTTTAGTGACAATCGTGATTGCATTCTTTTCTTTAGTGCTCGGAGAGTTGGTTCCTAAACGGCTAGCTTTGCACGCTGCAGAGCGATGGGCAATTTGGTTGGCAGGGCCATTAGAAGCTTTAGCAAGGATCACTCGCCCATTTATTTGGCTACTTAGCGTCTCTACGAATTTTATTTTACGTTTATTGAGGGTTGATCCAAGCTCAACTAAAGAGTCGATTAGTGGAGAAGAATTGCGAGATTTAGTGGCGGCCCACGAAGAATTAACAGAAAACGAGCGGGCAGTTATTGATGACCTATTTTCGGCAGTTGATAAAGAAATTAAAGAGGTAATGACACCACGAACTGAAGTTGATTTCATTTCAGCTGATATTCCAGTATCAGAGGCTGTCAAGCAGGCAGAGAAGTTACCGCACACTTTGTTTCCAGTAGTTGAAAATTCTTTAGATGATGTGATTGGCGTGGTAAGCATTAAGCAGATAATGCTCTCTGACATTAGAAATCTAGAAATTAGAGTTCGTAAGATAACCAAACCAATTCAAAAATTACCAGGCACAGTAACTATCCTTAACGCACTGGCGCAACTTAGAAAAGTAAATCAAAACATGGCAATCGTGGTGGATGAGTTTGGTGGAACCGATGGAATCGTGACACTAGAAGATTTAGTTGAAGAATTAATCGGTGATATCAGAGATGAAACAGAAACTGAAATTGAGCCAATTCGTGAATTAGACTTTCATGGATCTGTTGAAATAGACGGCTTAGAGAATTTGGAAGATTTTGCTGAGCGCACCCATATAGAAATTCCTGAGGGTCCTTATGACACAGTTGCCGGGTTTATGGTTTCTCGCCTAGGACGGCTACCTTTCGTTGGCGCGGAAATAGTAGCCGAGCAGTGCAAATTTGAAGTATTAGAAATCGATGTTAGAAGAATTTCTCGAATAAAAGTAACTAGAATCGAAAGCGTTGAAGGAAGACATGACCAATAAAAAGCGAGTATTAAGCGGCATTCAGCCCACCGCTGACTCATTTCAATTAGGCAATTATTTAGGTGCGTTAAAGCAATGGGCGCTACTAGAAAATACCCATGAAACCTTTTACTCAGTTGTCGATTTGCACGCGATTACCATAGAACATGAACCAAAGGTTTTACATCAAAGAACGCTGCTTGCCTTTGCACAAATTATTGCGGCAGGGGTGGATCCTGAAAAAAGTACACTTTTCGTGCAAAGCCAAGTGCCGCAGCACGCGCAGTTAGCTTGGGTCTTGGGCTGCCAAACTGGTTTTGGTGAGGCCAGCCGCATGACTCAATTTAAAGATAAGTCACTTAAGGGTGGCATGGAGCGAACCTCAGTTGGGTTATTTACCTACCCAATCTTGCAGGCAGCAGATATTTTGCTCTACCAGGCTGATCAAGTCCCGGTAGGAGAAGACCAAAGACAACACTTAGAGTTAACTCGAGATCTAGCAATTCGCTTCAATAACAATTTTGGAACTACCTTCACGGTACCTGAGCCTTATATTGTTAAAGAGTCAGCAAAAATTTTGGACTTGCAAGATCCTTCAGCAAAAATGAGCAAATCTTTGCCTGGTGGATGTGTTTTTTTACTGGATGACGAGAAAATAATTCTCAAAAAGTTCAAAAGCGCGGTAACCGATAGTGGTAGAGAAATTGCATT
>JALRKC010000041.1 GCA_023254955.1 Candidatus Nanopelagicales bacterium
ATTGACGCTGCATGTTGGCACCCATTAGCGCGCGGTTTGCATCGTCATGCTCCAAAAACGGAATCATGCCGGTAGCAACTGACCAGATTTGACGTGGAGAAACGTCCATGAAGTCAACTTCGTCAGCAGTTACATAATCAACTTCTCCGCCGCGACGACGCACCAAAATTCGCTCTTCGGCAAAAGTGTTGTCGTCATTAAGAGGAGTGTTAGCTTGCGCAATAACGTGGCGATCTTCTTCATCAGCGGTTAGGTAAACCACGGAGTTAGATACTTTGCCCTTTGAAACTTTGCGATAAGGAGTTTCTACGAAACCAAATGCGTTTACTCTGGCGAAAGTAGAGAGTGATCCGATCAAACCAATGTTCGGGCCTTCTGGAGTTTCGATCGGACACATGCGGCCGTAGTGAGACGGGTGCACGTCGCGAACTTCGAATCCGGCGCGTTCCCGAGACAAACCACCAGGGCCTAGTGCTGATAAACGACGCTTGTGAGTCAAACCGGCTAGGGGATTTGTTTGATCCATGAATTGTGAAAGTTGGCTGGTGCCAAAGAATTCTTTGATAGAAGCCACCACTGGTCTGATGTTGATCAAAGTTTGTGGAGTAATTGCTTCTACGTCTTGGGTAGTCATTCTTTCGCGAACCACTCTTTCCATTCTGGAAAGTCCAGTGCGAATTTGATTCTGTACCAATTCACCTACGGTACGAAGGCGGCGGTTTCCGAAGTGATCAATATCGTCGATCTCAACTGGCATCACACCACGTTCTTTTTTGAGTGATTCAACGCCCGCATGTAATGCAGCAATGTATTCAATTGCATCGCAAATATCGTCAATTGTTAGGACGCTGGTTTCTAACGCTTGGCGTGAACCTAGCTTGCGACCAATCTTGTAACGACCAACTTTTGCTAGGTCATAGCGCTTTGGATTGAAGTAATAGTTGTCAATTAAGTTACGGCCAGCTTCAATTGTTGGAGGTTCACCTGGGCGCATCTTGCGATAAATGTCAACTAGCGCTTCATCCTGAGTATGAACGGTATCTTTTTCTAAGGTGTCAAGAATTGATTGATAATCCTTGAAGCGTTCGCGGATTTGCTCGTTTGTCATTCCGAGTGCTTTTAAGAAAATAGTTACTGATTGCTTACGCTTTCTGTCTAAGCGAACTGAAACTAAATCTTTCTTATCAATTTCAAATTCAAGCCAAGCTCCGCGGCTGGGAATAAATTTACCGTTGTATAGATCTTTGTCAGTTGCTTTATCTGTTGAACGTTCAAAGTAAACACCTGGTGAACGAACCAATTGCGAAACAACAACTCTTTCAGTTCCGTTAATTACAAAGGTTCCCTTATCGGTCATGATCGGGAAGTCGCCCATAAATACTGTTTGGCTCTTAATTTCGCCAGTATCATTGTTCATGAATTCAGCAGTAACGAACAATGGCTGCGCGTAAGTTAAATCTCTTTCGCGACATTCTGCAACCGAATACTTGGCGGGTTCAAATCTATGATCACGAAAAGACAGCGACATCATGCCCGCTAAATCTTCAATTGGTGAAATCTCTTCAAAAATTTCGCTCAAACCAGAAACAGTTGGTACATCGGTGTTTCCACTATCAACCGCAGCTTGTACTCGCTTTTGCCAAGTCTCGTTACCCATCAACCAATCGAAAGATTCGATTTGAAGATCAAGCAAATTAGGAACGTCTATTGGTTCCTTGATCTTGCCGAATGAAAGTCGTTTTGCATTTTGATTTATTTTGGCGGACGGAGCCAATTGGCATCCTTTCTGATTGCACTACTTAATTACAAGTCTTTTTGCACACGCGCAAACAAGCCCTTGGGGGCTCGGATTTATTGGGTATGCAAAGGCCCAGCATACTCTTTTTTAATTGTCAAGTTACACCCCGTCCCAAAAAGGTTGATTTTTGCCAAGAAAAGCCTAAATTTGCTGCTTATCTGGACTCGACGAAGGCCTCTTTGGTGGAAAGTGAAAGTGAGACCCTTTGGCCGACCTTGAAGGATTCCGCTTGATCGCTAATCAAGTCAGCGATTACCTTAGCTCCTTCAACTTGCATTTGGACACGCGTTACCACTCCTAAGAATGAGATTGCTTCTATCTGGTAGGTGCCACTCACGTCTGGAATGACTGTGATTGCCTCCGGTCTAATTAAAGCTAGCCCTGATTCAGCACCAAATTCATTTCGAATTTCAAATTCCTTTCCTACTGTGGTCCATTTTTTGCCTGAAACCTTTTTAGCTGGAATTTTATTTATTAACCCCACAAATTCTGCTACGAATGGATTTGCTGGGTTTTGGTACAAAACGTTTGGCACATCAATTTGCTGCAAGGAACCGCTTCGCATTACAGCTACGCGATCTGAAATATACATTGCTTCATTTTGATCATGAGTTACGAAAATCGTAGTAATTCCCAACTTCTTTTGAACATCACGAATTTCATCTCTTAGCTGATCGCGCACATTTGCATCCAATGCTGAAAGTGGTTCATCCAGCAATAACACCGGTGGCTCAGTTGCCAAGGCGCGAGCCAAAGCTACCCTTTGTTGTTGACCACCAGAGAGCTGATGCGGAAATTTCTTTTTGTGTTCATGCAGATTAACTACTTCAAGTAATTCATTGACTCTTTTTTTGCGAACTTCAGGCTTAACTTTTTTTAACTCTAATGCAAAATTTATGTTTTGTTCTGCTGACATGTTCGGAAATAAAGAATAAGCCTGAAACACCATTCCAAATCCCCGTTTAGCGGGTGGTGTATCTTTAATAGACTTGCCATCAAGCAAAATATCGCCTTCGTTTATTTCAATAAAACCGGCAACCGCTCTTAGAGCTGTAGTTTTTCCACAACCTGAAGGGCCTAGCAAACTAATTAATTCTCCCGAACCAATTGTTAAATCAAAATTATTTAAGGCAGTTGTGTCGTCATATTTTTTCGTGACACCTTGAAAAATAATTTCAGCCATGATTAGATTCCTGTCGCATTTAATTTGACCCCTCGTTTTCTTAGGTAATTGACCAGCAGACCTAGCAGCAACGCACTTGCAATCATTACCAACAATGCAAGTGCAAGTCCTATTCGTGGTTGACTTCCTTGGATAACCACCAAATATGTGGGTAAGGTTTGTTTTAGCAGCAATGAGGCGAATGCAAACTCACCCATAACAAACGCAAAAGATAAGACTGCAGAGACAAGGATTGCAGTTTTTAAATTTGGAATTACGATTCGAATAAAAAACTTTGACCAGCTCGCCCCCATGCTGGTGGCTGCCTCATATTGGGTGCGGGCACCCATCATCCTTAAGCCTGCATCTAATGCGCGATAACTGAAAGGCAAAGCCCAAAGCACATAAAAAGGAACCAAACTCAAGGGGCTAGATAGAAACCATGGCACCGTTGGTCTAAAGGTTGCAGCAACACCAACCACTAAGGCAACGGGAGGGACCAACCAAGGTAACAAAGTAATTGCCGTAATTATCGGCTTGTATTGAACGGCAAATATTTCTACATAGGTAGCTACTGGCAATAGCACGATGAAAGTCAGCAAAATTGTGAGTAGTGCGAGAGTCAAGCTCAACCTCGCTGTAGCAATTGCTCCGGGATCGGTAACGGCATCCCAAAGTACGCCAAGGGTCCAACCTTCAAAAATATTAGAGAGCCCGAGCTTGATTACGGGGATGGTTTGAAAAGCGAATCTCGCCATAGCAAGTAACGGCAAAAAGAAAAAACTAGCGAGCAATACTAAAAAAATATATTTGAATAGATCGCCGACTGAAAAGCGCTTCTTTAATTGGTCCATTTTGAGACCCGTTTCTGCAATCTATTAATAACAATCAAACTTGCGAGCAATATAACGATTGTCCAGGTAACTAAACTAAACCCTAAATTATCTTCACCTGTTATAACGTTTCCTTGCAAAATAAATCGAATCTGCAACGGCACTAATTGACCCGCGCCGCTACTTAAGGCATAAGCCGTGGCATAGGCCGCAAAAGAGTTAACAAACAAAAGTAAATACCCGGCAACAATTGATGGGAACAAAACTGGAATTCCTACGGCGCGCCAAAATCTTGCGCCGCTTGACCCAAGAATTGTGGCAGCTTCTCGCCATTCTGGTTTTAATCCTTCTACGGCTGGAGAAACCACTAGAAACATCAGTGGAATTTGAAAATACAGGTAAACCACTACCCACCCAGAAAAACTTGACAATGAAAAACCGTAGGCAATTATGTCGATTCCAAAATATTTTAAAACCGCAGTTAAAACACCTTGGGTTCCAAGTAGCGCAATAAATGCAAAAGCTAACGGAATTCCACCAAGCTGAGAGGCGACCGCACTCCAGGCATCAAGAAAAGACCTTAACCATTTTGGCCTGGTGAGGCTCCCAGCAACAATTGCCAAAATGATTCCGATTGTTCCGCCAATAATTGCAGTTAACACACCAAGCTGCACACTTAAAACAAAAGATCTTTGATAGGTGCCACTCATGGCTCTAATTAATTGCGAAGCTGAAAGTTGCCCATCAATCCAAACAGAATTCCAAAGCACAGTAAGCGTCGGCCAAACTAAAAATAATGAGACGAAGGCTACGAAGGGCAGCGCAACCAAAAATAAGACTTGATTTTTTCTGAGTACTTTAAGTGCTTTTATCGCTTTCACCTCCCATAAATGTGCCGGGCACCGAGTTAATTTCTCAACTCAATGCCCAGCAAGTTACTACCTACCTAATTAGCGACTTACTTGTCAGCCACCATTGGTCCCCAGTTTTCGGTCAACGCTGCACGAGCAGCTTCAACTTGTTCTGCGGATGGGAAGGTAATTGCGTTCAAGATGTCTGCTGATGGCAAGGTTGCGGCTAGTGCATCTGGAACTAAACCGCGCTCCAATAGTGAGCCATAACGAGCAGGCACAGCACCACCTTCTAAGTAGCCAAGCGCGCCATCGTCAGAAACGATGTGCTCTAGCCACAAGCGAGCGGCGCATGGGTGTTCAACTTCGGTTACTACAGCTTGCGAGTAGTAACCACCGTAAACACCATCAGCAGGAACGTTTACTTGAAATTCGAAACCTGCTTCAGCAATTTGATCTTGTAAACCTGGGAAGTTATAAGTCCAATCAAGTGCGATCGGAACTTCACCAGAAAGAATTGCTGCTGGGGTTACGTCGAT
This sequence comes from Candidatus Nanopelagicales bacterium, assembly GCA_023254955.1. The sequence continues at coordinate 5,184 of JALRKC010000041.1, forward strand.
GGTTTGAAGATTGCCAAGCTCCGCAAGTTCTGCGTAGTACTCAATACCCGGCATGATGTCATCAAATGAACCACCGTTAGCTAATGAAGCTGCCATGACACCGGCAAATGCAGCACCGGCTTCACGTGGATCACCATTCAAAGTAACCATTCCCTTGTACTCAGGCTTCTTTAGATCTGCCCAAGTCTTTGGAACGTTCGGCACCAAAGTGGTGTTACTTGCAATCGCGAGCACACCGTAATAAGCAGCAACCCAGTAACCTTCTGGATCTTTCAAGGCAGCTGGAATTTCATCCCATACGGTTGGCTTGTACATCTCGGCATAACCTTTAGCACGCATTTCAGCGTTGAAAGCTGGGCCGACATCTACAACTTCTGGCATCCCTGCTTGACCACGAAGGGTTTCAATTGCTGTTAATTCATCAGCACTTGAAGCATCTGGGTTTTGTACCGGAGCTTCAATACCGTACTTCTCGCGGAAGTTAGCAAGAATTCCTCCGTAATTCGCCCAAGTGTCAGGAAGGGCAATTAGATTAACCATTCCCTCTTCTTTTGCTTTTGCAGCAATTTCTTCAACTGTGGTGCCGCAATCACTTGCGCTGCTAGCAGTTGTTTCGGTTGAAGAGCCTGAATCGGTTGAACCACTATCGCTTGAAGATGTTCCTGAAGAACATCCAGCCAAAGCAATTGCGACAACTAATCCAAGAGCTGCGAGTGTCCTAAATTTGGACATTTAGACCTCCGATTGATTATTGACAAGCAAAGGTTACTCTCTAGTTCTTCCAATATGGGTTGAATTTCATGTATTCGACATGAAAAAGAAATTAATAGTTATTTAAAAAATGGATCTTCGACTCTCCAAATAACATTTTTCACACTGGTCTCATATTCAACAGATGGTCTGGGAAAAAAATCATCTCGATACTGCCAATCATTTCCAGCAAGCGCTCGAGATAATCCTGCCATCGTTAAATAATTGAGTTCTTTATCTCGCCAAGCAACTTCACCTTTGTGATCGATTGCGGTTGATCCAAAAGCAATGTTGCCTGAATCTTCCTTCACTATTTCTATGATCCGACCTTGTTGTGGCCAATCAATTTGAGATGAGGTTGTTACATGCAAGATCTTGGTTCCGTCTGATCGAGTTAAGTAATCCGACCAGTGATAGTGAACGTGTCCGGCGATCCAAGCAATTACATTTTTATGCTTATCTAGCAGTTGCATAAATTCCGGAAACAGCACTCTTCTTGGCTCCCCTTCGGGAGCAA